>CAZEKK010000308.1:0-3361 GCA_964512905.1 uncultured Solirubrobacteraceae bacterium | reverse complement strand
ACTACGACACTGACGCCGACAGCCCGTCCTGGACCGCCCAGGCCGCCGACGGGCTGCGCTGGACGCGGAACATCACCGGCCCCGCCGGCGAGCTGGCCGCCATCCAGGACAGCCAGGCCGGCATCAAGCTCCAGCTGCCGAACCTCCACGGTGACATCACAGCAACCGCCGACCCCCAGGCCGCAAGCCCCGCCTCCAGCCAGCGCACCGACGAGTTCGGCATCCCCCAGGCCGGCCCCGCCAGCCGCTACCAGTACCTCGGCGCCAAGCAGCGTCAGACCGCCCTCCCGGCCGGCCTCATGCTCATGGGCGCCCGCCTCTACAACCCCGCGGCCGGACGCTTCCTCCAGGTCGACCCAGTAGTCGGCGGGTCGGCCAACGACTACGACTACACCTTCCAGGACCCCGTCAACCAGACCGACCTCGACGGACGGCCCCCGCAGAGCGGCCGTTTCGGGAGTCCGCCGCTCTTCATCCGCGGGCGGTGGGTCTACGGGCGCGGCGGGCAAGGCGTGAGTCGCACGGCTTCGCTCAGAACACCTCGTTGGGCCGGAGCCTCTTTGGTCGGGGTGGAAGTTTGAACAGCAACCCATACGTCCGCGTCGGAATCAGCCGACACCAGGGCTTCAGCGTCTTTCGCGTGGCCTGGGGAACGAATCCCAAGAACAAGATCGACCTCTACCGTGGGAAACGGTTGTGAATGCGCGCCAGGGTCCAGCTGCGGCGGCGGTGGCCCAGCTGCTGGACAAGGAATTCGGCGAACTGCGACGTCGCGGCGCTGTCACGGTGATGTCCGGACCTGTGGCGCCGGATGACTGGCACTTCACGTTGGTGCCGAAGCGAGAGGATGCCGCGCGCATCTCGATCTTCGTCGAAGAGGGAAGCAACGTGATCCTGGAGGTGGGCGACGGCGCGCTTTCGATCGAGTACCTGACGGGCGATCCGGTGCGGTTTCTCCCGCGCTTGAGCGAGCACCTTCGAGCGATCCGCGATGGCGGGATGACAGAGAGACGGGACCCTGGGAGCGGGAAGGGGGTCGTTGGCGAGTTCCGCGTCGATCACGAAGTCCTTGTCGCTGCGACCAACGTGCTCAATATCGGGCGAGCGAGGTCGCACTGGCCTGCCTGCCGCTACCTCCCTACGGCTAGACAGGATGGAGCGGCCGGGTGGTCCGGGCGCTCGGTGAGAGTGGCCGGCGACGCTGCGCATGTTGCGTGGGTTGCCGGGCGTGGCCCGGCCGAGCCACATACGGAGGTCGCCGACCATGGTGGAGGTTATGCCGGTCACTGCTGCGCTGGACGTGCACAAGTGCTCGATCAGGCTGGCCGCGGTGAGGGCGGGAGAGATTCTCGACGAGCGCACGCTGGGCCACGATCACGACGCGGTGATCGCGGCGCTCGGCGGATGGCCGGGCGTGCGTGTCTGCCAGGAGGCCGGGCCGACGCCCCCCACGCGCACTCGCCGACTACGACGGACGATGAACCCACATCAAGCCTCTAGCTCGATCCGACGGGTGAGCCGCAGATCAGGCAGTGAACCGGCTTGGTCCAGTCGTCGAGCACCTTCACAGGCTCCGCTGGGTGGCAGACGAATTCGACGCGCCGCATGTCGTCTGCCTCGGTGAGCGGCTCGGGTCATCCGGAAGGTCGTACTCGAGTTTCGCCTCAAGAAGGCCGCCTGAAGTTCGGTCGACATCGCCCAGCCGTCGCTCGAGCCTCCGGATCTCGGGCGCGAGCACCTCGCGAACCGCGATCGCCTCCAACACCTCGACCTGGGCTTGGTCATCCACGCCTCAGATGGCGCGTGAATCGCGCAATACGGGCAGAAGTAGCCGCCGCCGTGAGCCGGCTCGGAATCCCCGTCATCTTGGGCCGGAAACCACTTGAACTCGCGATCGCAGGTCGGACACCCGCGGCGCAGGAACCCGCGCAAAATCCTCAAGCACGAGAAGGATCTGCAAAGCGGCAAAGATCGGCGAGCGGCCAGCATCGGAAAGCGGGGAAGACGCTTGAAACGACGGGGAAACTGCCAGCTTGAGACTGGAAGAACCCGCGAAGCGATTGGATGGATGGGGAAGCACTTCGGACTGCCCCTCGTCGACCGCGACCGGACCCGGCCTGCACCGGCGGCGGGGGAGCCGCGCGGCATGAGGCCGCTTGACGACGTGGCCGCGTCGCTGACGCGAGTCTCCACAGCCGTAGCCAGCCTCGCCGCAAAGCCGCCGCCGTCGCGACGCGGGCAGACGCCATGACACGAGAGCGGCCTGATTCCCGGCGGCCTCGAAACGGGCCGGCCCTCACCGGGAGTCCGCGCGCCAGCACGGGGGCGTGCGCGGAGCGTCACGCCGCCGGGCGGTCCGAGCGACCGCGCTGCACGGCGCCACGTGACGCCCGGCACAGCGCCGACGGAGCAGGCCGGATGCGCGCGGAGCACACTGCCGCCGGTCGGGCGGAGGCGCCGGGGCCGGAACCGGCAGGGTCCCCAGGCCGTTTCCTGCCGGGGCCGGCCCGGGCGCATCCGACCGCCACGGCGCCAGCGCGGACCGGCCGCCATGGCGCCAGCGCGGGCCGCCCGCGCCGGCCTGGCTGTACAGTCCCGCGCCGATGGACGCCGCGACGCCCGACTTTCCGCCCGGGTTCGACGCCGTGATCGGCATCGTCTGGGACGAGCTCACCGACGAGGTCGTGCGCGCGCACGTCCCGGTCCGCGACGAGATCAAGCAGCCGGCGGGCCTGGTCCACGGCGGGGTCTACGCCGCCGTGGCCGAGTCGCTGGCGTCCGCGGCGACCTACCTCGCCGTCCGGGACGAGGGCAAGATCGCGATGGGACTCGCCAACCAGACGAGCTTCCTGCGCCCGATCACCGCCGGCACCGTGCACGTCGTCGCGCGCCGGCGCCACCGCGGCCGGACGACCTGGGTCTGGGACGTCGAGATCGCCGACGACGGCGGCCGGCTGTGCGCGCTGACCCGGATGACGGTCGCCGTGCGCGACGCGCCGGCCGGCTGAGCCGCCCGGCGCTACCCGCGGTAGCGGTTCGTGATCGGCATCCGGCGGTCGCGGCCGAACGCCTTCGGGGTGATCTTGATGCCCGGCGGCGCCTGGCGGCGCTTGTACTCCGCCCGATCGACGAGCGCCGCGGCGAGATCGACGGCGGCGCGCGGCAGGCCCTGCGCCACGAGCGCGTCACGGCCGAGGTCGCGCTCGACGTAGCCCTCGAGGATCGCGTCGAGGACGTCGTAGGGCGGCAGGGAGTCCTCGTCGCGCTGGCCTGGCCGAAGCTCGGCGCTGGGCGGCCGGCGCAGGATCGTCGGCGGGATCGGGCCGGCGCCGTCCTCGCCGCCGTTGCGCAGGCGCGCGAG
>CAZEKK010000307.1:0-3377 GCA_964512905.1 uncultured Solirubrobacteraceae bacterium | reverse complement strand
GGAGGTCGTCCGCGACATCTCCAAGGTCAAGCAGGAGATCATCAACTTCCGCAAGATCGTCCGGCCGCAGCGGGCCGTGTTCTCAGACCTCGAGCGCACCAAGCAGCGCTACCTCGCCGACGACATGGACGTCTACTTCGACGACATCAACGACGCGTCAGAGCGCATCTGGCAGGTGCTCGAGGGCTACAAGGAGACCGTCGAGGCGCTGGAGGCGACCAACGAATCCGTGATCAGCCACCGCGTCAACGACATCCTGCGCGTCCTGACCGCGATCAGCGTCGTCGTCCTGCCGCTGACCTTCGTGGCGAGCGTCTGGGGCATGAACGTCGGCGTGCCCGGCGAAGGCGACCACGCGGCCTTCTGGGGCATCGTCGCGGTGATGGTCATCATGCTCGGCGGGATGCTCGGCTACTTCCGCCACCGCAACTGGCTGTGACGTCCGCGTAACGCGGTCGTGCCGGCGGTGTGAACCTCGCATGGCCTCGACCGCCACCTTCGCCTCGCTCGAGCGGCTGGCCGCGCACGCCGAGGGCCGTTCGCAGCGGCGGCGGATGCTCGTCATCGTCAACCCGTACGCGACGACCGTCTCGGACCGCCTGAAGAACCTCGTCGTGTATGCGCTCAAGGCGCGCTTCGACGTCGAGGCGGTCGACACCGAGGACGCCGGCCACGCGGTGGACCTGTGCCGCGACGCCGCGCGGGACGGCGTGGAGGTCGTCGTGGCCTTCGGTGGCGACGGCACGGTCAACGAGGCCGCCAACGGACTCGCCGGCACCGCGACGGCGCTGGCCTGCCTGCCCGGCGGTTCGAACAACGTCTTCCACAAGATGGTCGGCGTGCCGCCCGACATCGTCGACGCGACCGAGCACCTGCTCGGCCTGGCCGACGACTGGGCCCCGCGGCGCGTCGATCTCGGTCGGGTCGGGGAGCGCGCCTTCACGTTCGTGGCCGGCATCGGCCTCGATGCCTCGGTCGTCGAGCGCGTCGACGCCCACCCCAAGCGCAAGGCACGCTACCGCCAGACCTACTACGCCGCCGCCGCGGTCTCGACGTTCACCCGCCGCTACATCGTCAACCCGCCGCGCCTGGTCGCCGAGGTGGCCGGCGAAGCCCTCGCGGGCGTCACGGCCATCGTGCAGAACGGCCCGGTCTACACGTACTTCAACGGTCGCGAGATCCGGGTCGCCGAGGGCACCGACCTCGGCTCCGGCGACCTCGCGGGGGCCGTGCTCGACCGCGCCAGCCCGCTCGACATGCCGACGTTCGGCTACCGGGCGCTCTCGAAGCGCGCCCGCGTGCTGCGCCACCGCCACGTGCACCCGTTCGCCGGGATCGGGGAACTGACGATCCGCTCCGCCGACGAGCGCCCGCTGCCGCTCCACGTCGACGGCGACTTCATCGGCGAACAGGCGTGCGTGAACGTCGCCGTCGATCCGGGCGCGCTGCTCGTCGTGGCGTGATCGGGCCGCGTCAGCGCAGCCTCGTGCCGCTCCAGCGGTAGCGCTTGGTCTGGTACCAGGGCCGGAAGGACCCGCTGAACGTGTTGCCCTCGCCGGTCAGCGTCGAGATGAAGTATCCGCAGCGACTGCGTGTGCCCGGCCTGCGGCGGTCGTCGCAGTACGTGCCCGACATCGTCTCGCCGTTCAGCCCGCGGGCTTCGGCCTCGATCTCGCCGCCAATGCCCCCGGTTGTGTAGCGGCCTTCGATCGAGCGGCGCGACTGGCCGAGCCGCATGATTCCGGTGCCGCCGGTGTTGCGGTATCTCCACACGCCCTCCCAGTGCTCGGAGAACGCCGCGCTGCCGGCGACCGGCCCGCTCGCCGGCGCGCCGCCCGCGCCCAGCCCTCCCAGCGACGCGAACGCCGCCCCCGCGGCGCCCAGCACGAAGAGCCTCTTCATCTCCACACCCTCCCGGTCGGCGACATCTGCCACTCCCTGCGTCGCCCAGGATGGCAGGAACCTGTGACGATTGCCACCAGGAGGCGGCGCCCCCGCGCTCAGGCCGCGCTGGGCGTGACGCGGTAGACGTCGAAGACCGCGTCGATGTTGCGCAGGCGGCTGATGGCGCCGTTGAGCGCCTGGGTGTCCCCCACCTCGACGACGAAGCGGTTCTTGACCATCTGGTCGGCGACGATGCAGCGGGCCTCGACGATGTTGATCCCGCCCTCGGCGAGGGCGCGCGACAGGTCTTCCAGCAGCCGGTGGCGGTCCCAGGCGTCGATGTGCAGCTCGACCTTGAACGCCGTCGAGCCGCCGCCGTCCCAGGCGACACGGGTGAAGCGCTCGGGGTCCTTGCCGAGCGCAACCGCGTTGGGACAGTCCTCGCGGTGGATCGTGATCCCGCGCCCGAGCGAGATGTAGCCGACGATCTCGTCGCCCGGCACCGGGCGGCAGCACTTCGCCATGCGGATCATCACGTCGTCGATCCCCTCGACGCGGATCCCGCTCGTCGACGAGGACGCATCGGGCCGGCGCCGGCGCCGGCGCCCGGAGAGGAGGTCGGCCGCCGTCGGCTCGCCCTCGGCGCTCTCGCCCTGCTTGAGGCGCTGGAGCACCTTCTGGGCGACGACCTTCGGCGAGATCTTCGCCCCGCCGAGCGCGATGTAGAAGTCGTCGGCCTTCTTGAAGCCCATCTCGCGGATCACCTGGGCCAGGAGCGTCGAGCCGACGATCTTCTGGTGCGGCAGGCCCTGGCGCTTGAGGTGCTCCTGGAGCAGGTCGCGGCCGGCGGCCTCGGTGTCCTTGCGCGACTCGGCCTTGAACCAGGCCTTGATCTTGTTGCGCGCCCGCGTGGTCTTGACCAGGGAGAGCCAGTCGCGCGACGGGCCGCGCTCCCGCTTGGAGGTCAGCACCTCGACGATGTCGCCGGACTTCAGGGTGTAGGAGAGCGGCACGATCTTGCCGTTGACCTTTGCGCCGACGCAGCGGTGGCCGACGTCGGTGTGGACCTCGTAGGCGAAGTCCAGCGGCGTCGCGCCCGCGTTGAGCGACTTCACCTCGCCCTTGGGCGTGAACACGAAGACCTCGTCTTCGTAGAGGTCGACCTTCAGCGTCTCGACGAAGTCCGCCGAGTCGTCGAGCTCCTGCTGCCAGTCGAGCAGGCGGCGCAGCCAGCGCAGCTTGCCCTGGGGATCCTCCGCGACGGCGGACGACCCGCCGCCCGCCTTGTAGAGCCAGTGCGAGGCGACGCCGTACTCGGCCATCTCGTGCATCTCGATGGTCCGGATCTGGATCTCGAGCGGCCGCCCCTCGGGCCCGATGACCGTCGTGTGCAGCGACTGGTACATGTTGAACTTCGGCATCGCGATGAAGTCCTTGAAGCGGCCCGGCAGCGGCTTCCACAGCGAGTGGATGACGCCGACCGCCCCGTAGCA
>CAZEKK010000306.1:0-3377 GCA_964512905.1 uncultured Solirubrobacteraceae bacterium | reverse complement strand
GCGGCCTGCGCGATGTCGACGCCGATCACCTCGGCCCCGGCGCGGCGCGCGGCGGCGGCAAGGCCGCCGGCGCCGCAGCCGACGTCCAGGACGCGCAGGCCCGGACCCACCGCGCCGAGGAGGAACGCCTCGCGCAGCGCGTAGTCCTCGCCCTCGGCCCCATCCGGGAGGGCGCGCCACACCTCCTCGTACCAGTCCCGCATCGTCCCGCAACGATAGGGTGGCGCACCATGAGGAGCGCCTCGCCGCCCCCCACGTGCCCGCCGTGAGGGTCGCGTTCGACAGCCGTCGCATCGACGAGGCGAGCGGCATCGGCCGGTACATCCGCTCCCTGCTGCCCGCGCTCAGGGCGCTGCCGGCGCTCGAGATCGTCGAGACCGACCGCCCCCGCCCGAAGCGCGTCGACGTCTTCCACGCACCGTTGATGCGAAGCGCGCTCCTGCGCTCGCCGGTGCCGATGGTCGTCACGCTGCACGACCTCACGCCGCTCAAGCGCCGCGGCGAGATCCTCCGCAGCGGCGTCGGGATGCGGATGCGCGAACTGGCCGTGCAGCGCGCGGTCCGCGTGATCGTGCCGACCGAGGTGGTCGCCGCCGACGCAGTCGAGCAGCTCGGGCTCACCGCCGATCGGATCACGGTCATCGCCGAGGCGGCCGCGCCGGTGCTGCACCCGCGCGGCGAGGACGAGGTCGCCGCCGTGCGCCGCCGCCGCGGCCTCCCCGACCGCTACCTCCTGTGGGTCGGCGGGCTCGAGCGACCCGATCCCCGCAAGCGGATCGCCGCCCTGGCCGACGCCCCGCGCCGCCTGCCGCTCGTGCTCGCCGGGCCGGCAGGCCGGTGGGCCCGCGAGCTCGGCAACGTGACGCTCACCGGCGAGGTTTCCGACGACGAACTGGCGGCGATCTACACCGGGGCGCAGGCGCTCGTCTTCCCCTCCGCCGCCGAGGGCTTCGGCCTGCCGGCGGTCGAGGCGCTCGCGTGCGGCACGCCGGTCGCCGCCTGCGACATCCCGGCGCTGCGCGAGGTCCTCGGCGACCGCGCGACCTTCGTGCCCGTCGACGACCTCGAGGCGCTGGTGGCCGCCGGCGAGGCGGCGACCCGGCCGGCGCCGCCGCCGCCGCCGTTCGGCTGGGACGACGCGGCGGCGGCGACGCTCGACGTCTACGCCGACGCCGCGCAGCGCCGCAGCCCGGCGTCACCGGGGCACTGAGGACCCGCTTTCAGGTCGCGACGGTCAGTACGCTCCGCGCCGCGTCAGCACGGCCGGGAGCGTCTTCAGAAGGATCGTGAGGTCCAGCGCGACCGACCACCGCTCGAGGTAGAGGAAGTCGAGCCGGACGAGGTCGTCGAAGTCGAGGTTGGACCGGCCGGACACCTGCCACAGGCCGGTGATGCCCGGCAGGACCAGGTAGCGCTTGCGGTGCCACGGCTCGAGGCGGTCGAAATCGCGCATCGGCAGCGGCCGCGGACCGACGAGCGACATCTCGCCCCGCAGCACGTTGACGAGCTGGGGCAGCTCGTCGAGCGAGAAGCGCCGCAGCAGCCGCCCGACCGCCGTCAGCCGCGGGTCGTCCTTGATCTTGAACAGCGCCCCGTCGGCCTCGTTGGCGGCCTCGAGCTCGGGCTGGAGCTCCTCGGCGCCCATCCGCATCGTGCGGAACTTCAGGCAGGCGAACGGGACGCCCCCGATGCCCGGACGCACGGAGCGGAAGAAGACCGGGCCGCGCGACGAGAGCCGGATCGCCGCGGCGATCGCGACGAGGAGCGGACTGAGGACGAGCAGGATCAGCGTCGCGCCGACGAGGTCGAAGCTGCGCTTCAGGGCGAAGTCGATGCCTTCGAACACGGGCGGCTTGAGCTCGAACAGCGGAACCGGCTGGCCGGGCACGAACTCGGCGCTCCCGACGAGGATCTCCATGGTCGACGGGACGACGCTGACCCGGATCCCGCGCCGGTGGCAGCGGTCCACCACGTCGACCGCGCGGTCCTGGGGGAAGTCGGGGTCGGCGATGATCAGCTCGTCGACGGGCTCTGAGTCCAGCACGGCGTCGAGGCGGTCCAGCCCGCCGAGCGAGCGCAGGCCGGCGTTCGGCTGCGGCTCGATCGCCAGGAACCCGACGGGCTCGATCGGCGACGGGCCGGGGCCGGCCAGCGCGCCGGCGACCGCCTCGATGTGGTCGCCGGTGCCGACGATCACGGCCCGCCGCCGGTAGCCGGCGGCCCGCAGCAGCACGCCGGTGGCCCGGTCGAACAGGAGCCGCCCGGTGCCGATGAAGACGATCGCCAGCCCGAGCGAGGAGTAGAAGAGGTAGAAGGTCGAGTACTCCTCCCCGCTGACCAGCGCGAAGATCAGCGCCACCACCATGACCTGGAACAGGGACGTGACGATGCGGGCGAACCCGGGGCGCCGCGGCCGGTCGGCATACAGGCCCGACCGGGCGAACAGCAGCGCGGTCACCAGGTAGGCGAACGGGAAGCTGTGGTCGGTGCCGCTGACGACGTCGTCGAAGACGAACGAGCCCTTGACCTCGGCCTTGATCGCCAGCGCCGTGAAGATCGCCAGGTAGAGGCCGGCGAAGTCGATCGCCATCAGCACGACGACGCGGACGAGGCGGCGCAGGGTCTCGAGCCGCAGCAGGTACGAGAGCAGCGGCGGCCGCTTGCGCCGGACGTCCTTGTCGGGCAGGTCGATGAGCTCGAGCGGCTGTCCGGTGCGGGTGCGCACGGCGCGCCGCTGGCGCTGCGGTTCGGGGGGTCCGCTCATCTCCACCACGTCCTGGAACGCACGGCCGGCCTTCGAGTTGCGGGAATCACCCGATCAGGGCGTCCCGACCGGAGAGCTCGAGCGTCCGCGTCAGCCCCTCGCGCAGCGGCACCTGCGGCGACCAGCCGAGCAGGTCCTTGGCCCGGGTGATGTCGGGCTGGCGGACCTGCGGGTCGTCGACCGGGAGCGCCTCGTAGACGATCTCCGACTTCGACCCCGTGACCTCGATGACGGTCTGCGCCAGTTCGAGCAGGGTGAACTCGTCGGGGTTCCCGACGTTGACCGGGTGGTGCTCGCCGGACTCCGCCAAGGCGATGAGTCCGCGGATGAGGTCGTCGACGTAGCAGAAGGACCGGGTCTGGGATCCCTCGCCGAACACGGTCACGGGCCGGTCCTGGAGCGCCTGGCGCAGGAACGTCGACACGGCGCGGCCGTCGTGGGGGCGCACGCGCGGGCCGTAGGTGTTGAAGATCCGCACGATCGCCGTGTCGACGCCCTGCTGGCGGTGGTAGGCCATGGTCAGGGCCTCGGCGTAGCGCTTCGCCTCGTCGTAGACGCCGCGCGGCCCGATCGGGTTGACGTTGCCCCAGTAGGTCTCCGGCTGGGGGTGCAC
>CAZEKK010000305.1:1525-3383 GCA_964512905.1 uncultured Solirubrobacteraceae bacterium | reverse complement strand
CGCTGGGTGACCAGGACGACGCTGTCGGCCTCCACGGCGACCTCGCCGGACCGGTACGCGTGGGCGAGCGTGACCCCGCCGGGGGCGACCGCCTCGAGCGTGTGCTGGACGCGGACGTCGATGCCGAGCCCGTAGATGCGCTCGCTGACCCGCTCGAGCTCGAGCGTGTACTCGCTGAACGAGGAGATGTCGGAGTCCGGCGTGACCAGGACGACCTCGTGGCCGCGCCGTGCCAGCAGCTCGGCCATCCCGACGCCCATGAAGTACCCGTCGGTGTCGTAGACGACGACGCGCCGGCCGATCTCCTTGTCGGCGGCGAAGACCTGCTCGGGCGTGAGCACGTTTGGAAGGGCGGCGTCCGCCCCCGGGATCGGGGCGTGCGTGACGCCGTTGACGCCGTCGCCGCGCCAGCGCGAGCCGGTGGCGAGGATCACGATGTCGGCGCCGTAGTCGCGGATCGCTGCGGCGTCGAGGCGCTTGGAGGGAACCAGCGCAACGTTGCGCAGCTTCTCGATCTGGACCAGGCGCCAGTCGATCAGCCGCCGCCACTCCGACAGGCCGGGGAGGCGCGCCGCCTGCGCCACGCAGCCGCCGACCTCGCGGGACGCGTCGACGAGATGCACCGCGCGCATGCCGCGCTTGCCCAGGACGGTCGCGCACTCGAGGCCGGCCGGTCCCGCTCCGACGATCAGCACGCCCTTGGTCGCGTTGGCCGCGCGCGTGAACCGCTCGGGATGCCAGGCGCGGCGGTACTCCTCGCCGGCGGTCGGGTTCTGCGTGCAGATGAGCTGGCGCCCCCACTCGCCGCGGGCGATGCAGATGTTGCAGCCGATGCACTCGCGCACGTCCTCGACGCGCCCCTCCTCGATCTTGCGCGGGAGGTGCGGGTCGGCGATCGACGGACGCGCCGCGCCGATCAGGTCCCAGCGCCCCGACCGGATGATCGACGCCATCGTGTCGGGGCTCGTGAGCCGGCCGACGCCGACGACCGGCTTGGTCGTGTGGCGCTTGATGTCCGCGAAGAACGGCCCCTCGTGGTCGGTCGGCTGGTTGCGCGATGTCGAAGAGTCGTCGGGCCAGTGGTCCAGGACGACGTCCCAGAGGTCGACGAGGTGGTCGGCCATCTCGACGACGCCGTAGAGCTCCGCCTCCGGCAGGCCCGACGGGCTGCCCATCGCCTGGAAGCTGATGCGGGCGGCGATCGCGCAGTCGTCGCCGACCGCCTCGCGCATCAGCTCGGTCGTCTCGAGGAAGAACCGTGCGCGGTTCTCCAGCGACCCGCCGTACTCGTCGGTGCGCTTGTTGTAGAACGGCGACAGGAACTGCATCAGCAGGTAGCTGTGCCCCGGGTAGACGTAGACGATGTCGAACCCGGCCTCGCGGGCCCGCAGCGAGGCCTCGACGTGCTCGCGCTGGACCTGGCGGATGTCGGCCTTCTCCATCGGCTTCGGGACGACCCAGCCGCCGAGCTCCTGCGAGGCCATGTCCGAGGATGAGAGCGCCGGCAGCCGCGACTCCCATCCGTTCGAGCTGCTGCCGCCATGCCAGAGCTGCACGCCGGCCAGCGCGCCGTGGGCGTGGGCTTCATCGGTCATGAGCCGCAGGTTGCGGACGTCGTGGTCGTCGAAGAGCTGGGCGCAGACGAAGCCGGCCACGTCGGCCTGCGGGGTGATCGCGCAGTACTCGGTGCAGACCGCGGCCCAGCCTCCCTCGGCCTTCGTGCCACGGTGGCCGGCCTGCGTGCCGGGCTTCACCGTCCCGAAGCCGCAGCAGTGCGGCACCTGGAAGAAGCGGTTGCGCAGCGTCTTCGGTCCGATGCGGACCGGCTCGAAGAGGACGTCGTAGCGGGGATCGCGAG
>CAZEKK010000305.1:0-1425 GCA_964512905.1 uncultured Solirubrobacteraceae bacterium | reverse complement strand
GTCGTTGTAGTACAGGGCGCGGTAGGCCTCGGTCGAGTCCCACAGCAGCCGGATGAGGCGCAGCGTGTGCGGCTGATCGGCCGGGTCGAAGAGGTGGAAGTGAAAGCGGCGGTTCGCGGCCAGCTCGGCCGCGACGTCGCCCGACTCGGCCGCGGCCGCGCAGTCGGCGGCGGCGGCGCGCATCGCGGCCAGGCCCGCGGCGTCGATCTTGGGCAGCGCAGCGCGGACCGCGCGGTCCTCGAGCAGGGCCCGCAGCCCGTAGATCTCTTCGAGGTCTGCCCAGCGCAGCTCGGTGACGACGTAGCCGCGGCGCGGGCGGTAGGTGACCTGCCCCTCGCCCGCGAGAACCTGCAGCGCCTCTCGGACCGGCACGAGGCTCGTCCCGATCCGGGCCGCGATCTCCTCCTGGCCGATCCGCTGCCCGGGGGCGAGATCGCCGGCGACGATCGCCTGGCGCAGCCACGCGAGCGCGTGCTCCTGCATCGTGCCCGGGCGGGCGGGCGCCGCGGGCGCGGCGCCTGCACCCCCTGCGGCCGCGGCGCTCACCGGAACGCCTGGATCCCGGTGAGCGCGTGGCCGACGACGAGCGCGTGGATGTCGGCGGTGCCCTCGTAGGTGACGACGGACTCGAGATTGTTCATGTGCCGGATCACCGGGTACTCGAGCGTGACGCCGTTAGCGCCGAGCACCTGGCGGGCCGTCCGGGCGACGTCGAGGGCCGCGTTGACGTTCCCGAGCTTGCCCATGCTCACGTGCTCGGGCCGCAGCGTGCCGGCGTCCTTCATCCGGCCGAGGTGCATCGCCAGCAGGGTCGCGCGGTTGACCTCGAGCGCCATCGTGGCGAGCTTGGACTGGACGAGCTGGAAGCCGGCGATCGGCCGGTCGAACTGCTGGCGCTCGGCGCTGTAGTGAAGCGCCGCCTCGAAGCACGCCCGGGCCGCACCGGCGGCACCCCAGACGATCCCGTACCGCGCCTCGTTGAGGCACGACAGCGGGCCGCGCAGCGAGGTCGCCTCGGGCAGCAGCGCGTCCGCCGGCAGCCGGACGTCGTCGAGCAGGAGCTCGGACGTGATCGAGGCGCGCAGGCTCAGCTTGCCGTGGATGTCCTGCGTGGTGAAGCCGGGCGTTCCGCGGGGGACCAGGAAGCCGCGGACTCCCTCGTCGGTGCGCGCCCAGACGACGGCGACGTCGGCCACCGAGCCGTTGGTGATCCACATCTTCTGGCCGTGCAGGATCCAGTCGCTGCCGTCGCGCCGCGCGCGCGTGCGCATCGAGCCCGGGTCCGACCCGGAGTCCGGCTCGGTGAGGCCGAAGCAGCCGATCGCCTCGCCCGCGGCCATCCGCGGCAGCCAGGCCTGCTTCTGCTCCTCGGAGCCCCAGCGGTGGATCGCGTACATCGCCAGCGAGCCCTGCACGGAGACGAGG
>CAZEKK010000304.1:0-3383 GCA_964512905.1 uncultured Solirubrobacteraceae bacterium | reverse complement strand
TCGAAGCCGTCCATCTCGGTGAGGATCTGGTTGAGCGTCTGCTCACGCTCGTCGTGGCCGCCGCCGAACCCGCCGATCGCGCCCCCGCGCACGCGGCCGATCGCGTCGAGCTCGTCGATGAAGATGATCGCGGGTGCGGCCTCCTTGGCCTGCACGAACAGGTCGCGCACCCGCGAGGCGCCGACCCCGACGAACATCTCCACGAACTCCGAGCCGGAGATCGAGAAGAACGGCACGCCGGCCTGGCCGGCGAGCGCGCGGGCGAGCAGCGTCTTCCCGCATCCGGGCGGACCCGTGAGTAGCACGCCGCGGGGGATGCGGCCGCCCAGCCGGCGGTACTTGTCCGGGTCGCGCAGGAAGTCGACGATCTCGGTGAGCTCGCCCTTGGCCTCGTCGATGCCGGCGACGTCGTCGAAGTTGACGTGCTGCGCGGTGGGCTCGACGCGCCGTGCGCGCGAGCGCATGAAGCCGCCGAGCGCGCCGCCCCCGGCGCTCCGCATCGCGCGGCGCATGAACCAGAGCAGCAGCCCGATGAACAGGAGCGTCGGGAGCAGGCCCAGCAGCAGGTTGAGGAACGGGGAGCGCGCCTCGTCGGTGGGCTTCGCGTTGACGACGACGCCGTTTTCCTCCAGCAGCCGCGAGAGCTCCTCGGAGTTGGCGAACGTCGGCACCTCGGTCGCGAAGTGCGTGGTCGCGGCCGCCTTCTCGTCGTCGGGCGGGTAGCGCACCTCTCGCTTGAACTCGCCCTGGACCGTCGCGCCCTTCGACGAGATCGACTTGACGTTCCCCTCCTTGATCTCGGCGAGGAAGGTCGGGCTGTACGGAATGCGCACGCGCTCCGTCGTGGGCGTGATCTGCGACACGATCCACCAGTTCAGCGCCAGCAGGACGAGGAAGAAGGCGACGATCCGCCAGAGGCCCGGCCGCGATCTCGGGGGCGGCTGCTCCGGCGGGGGCGCGCCCCGGCCATCGGGGCCGGGCGTGACCCGCCAGCCGGGGTGCTCCCCGCGGCCGTCTCGCTGCCGGCGGGACGGCGGACCGGGCCCCGGCGGCCCGTTCGTGCGTCGTGCTGGTGGCTGTGAGGACGATGAGGGCATGTCGCGCGCGACCGAAGGCCGTCGCCGCCCCCCACGGTAGACGCGCGCGGCGGTGCAGGCATTCGTGGACGGCTCTCAGACGTGTGCCATCACCGTCGGCGGCACGGCCCGCCGCTGCCGGCGCCCGTAGTCCGTCCCGGCGGTCGTGCGGCGATCTGCCGTGTCGCCGGCGGGCGCCGGATGCGAGGATTGGGGAGCCTCCCCTCCGATGCGTGAAGGAGCGACTGGGATGGATTCCGCACCGCGCCGGCTGACCCGCCGCGACCTGCTCGAGCAGCAGGCCGCGCTTGGCGCCGGCGTGCTCGCCGCCAACGCGCTGCTGGCCGGCCCGCTCGCCGGCCCGGCCGCGGCGGCTTCCGCCGTGACGCTGCACCCGCAGTTCTATCCGCTGGCGGGCTTCACCCCGGAGATCGACCTGCGCGGCAAGACCGCGGTCATCACCGGCGCCTCCACCGGCATCGGCCGCGCGACCGGCACGGCGCTCGCCGCCCGCGGGGTCCGCGTGATCGGCACCTCGCGCGACGCGGCGAGCGTGCGCAGCAAGCCGGGCTTCACGCTCCTGGACCTCGACGTCACGCAGCCCAAGTCGATCGACGCCTTCGTGGGCAAGGTCCGGCGCCGCGTGGGCGCCGCCGGCAGGGTCGACATCCTGATCAACAACGCCGGACGGGGGGTCGTCGGCAACGTCCTCCCGCCCGCGGGCGGGGAGAGCCGGTACTTCGCCCAGCTCGAGCTGGGCTTCAAGACCAACTACGCCGGCCACCTCATCCTGACCCGGGAGCTGCTGCCGCTCCTGCCCGCCCGCGGATACGCGCGCGTCTGCTTCACGACCTCGATCGTCGCCTACACCGTGTCCACCGGCGCGCTCACCTACCTCCACGCGTACACGGCCATGAAGCGCGCGCTGCTCGCGTCGGCCAATGCCTGGCGTTCCACGCTCGAGCGCACCCGCAGCCACATCGCGGCCTCGACCGTCAGCCCCTACGTCGTGAACACGCGGTTCCCGAACAACTTCATCCTCACCGAGAAGGCGCCACGCGGCTCGGCGCTCGCCCAGCAGGTGGCCCTGCTGCGCACGGCGTTCGGGGCGGGCATGCCGGCGTCGCTGGTCGGCACGGCCTACTGGCAGCTGCTGAGCACGCGCCGCCCGCCCGCCAACGTCGCCGCCGGCTCGGCCGCCGAGCCCGACGCGACGAAGGGGACCAACCAGCTCACCGCGGCGACCATCCTGGCCGAGAACGACCAGGCGGCGATCCGGTTCGGCGGCGCCCCGGCGGGCTGACGTCCGCGGGCATCTCCGGATAGGTCTCCCGGAAGGCGGCGAGGATGGTCTCGAGCGGCAGGTCGGCGTAGATGCCGCGATCGCGGACGTACTCCATGTGGCGGGCGCCGTCGCCGGTGAAGGCGTGCAGCAGCGCGTCGCGGGTGCCGTCGAACTCCAGCGGCGGCACGCCGAACCAGGCGCACAGCTCGGCGTTGAACGTCGGACTGGCCTTCGTCCAGCGCCCGCCCACGTAGAGCGTGCTGTAGCCGTGGTAGACGAAGAGGTCGGTCCCCATCCGCTCGCGCAGGCGCTCGGACTGCAGGTGGTTCTTCACGTCGGCGAACCCCAGCCGCGACGGGATCCCGGCGGCCCGCGCCGCCGCCGTCAGCGCGACCGCCTTCTGGACGCAGTAGCCCCTCCCGGCCTCGAGCACGGCGCTGGCCCGGTAGTCGGCGGGATCGGTGGGGATGCGGTAGGGGTCGTAGCGCACGCCGTCGCGGACCGCGGCGAAGAGCCGCCGCGCGACCTCGTGCTCGTCCGCGGCCCCCGCCGTGGCCTCGTCGGCGAGGCGCCGGACCGCGTCGCTGTCGCGGTCGATGAACGCCGTCGGGCAGAGGTCGTCGGGCGTCGGCGGCCCGGCGGCCTCCACCGGCTGCGGCTCCTGGCGGACTGGCATGACGCCTCGGACGATACGGGCTCCGCGCGGCGGGCTTCGAGTGGGGGCCGTGGGGCGATTGCCGCTCGCTTGCCGCCGGCGCCGTGATTCGTAGATCGCCGCATGCCGTGCGCGGATGGCCCCGGTTGCCACCGGCGTGGCGGACGGTTCAAATGAAGGCATGACCGCCAAGAAGACACCACCGACGGCGCGGGCCGGCGACTGGCTCGAGGCCCGCGGCATCCACGGCGAGCCCGGGCGCCGCGGGCAGATCCTCGAGGTCCTCGGCGAGCCCGGACACGAGCACTACCGGGTCCGCTGGGACGAGAGCCACGAGTCGATCGTCTACCCCGCCGACGGCGTGTAC
>CAZEKK010000303.1:0-3427 GCA_964512905.1 uncultured Solirubrobacteraceae bacterium | reverse complement strand
GGCAGGCTACCCGGCGGGCGCCGGAGGGCCCGGCGCGGGCACCGTCGACGGAGTGTCGACGAGCGGCGCGGCCCCGCCCCCCCGGCCGCGCTCGTGCAGCGCCGCCAGCGCCCGCGGGGCGAAGAGCCGCACCGCTTCGACCTTGCCGCGCAGGCCCACCGGGGGGCGCTCCTCGAAGCCGCCGTGATCGCGCGCCAGCCGCTGCACCGTGGCGCCGGTGACCAGGACCGGGTCGCCGAGCTCGCGCGTTGCCCGCTCGACGCGCGAGGCGGTGTTCACCGGATCGCCGATCACGGTGAAGTCCAGCCGGCCGCCGCCGCCGATCGTGCCCGCAACGACCGACCCGCTGTTGACGCCGATCCCGATGCGCACGACGCCGCGGTAGCGGTGCTGCACCTCCTCGGCGATCTCGATCGCCGCCGCCACCGCCGCGTCGGCGTGCGACGGCAGCCGGCCCGGCGTCCCGAACACCCCGAGCAGCCCGTCGCCGATGAACTTGTTCGCGTGGCCGCCGTGGCGCGTCAGGATCGGCACCACCAGCTCCCAGAAGTCGTTGAGCCGGCGAACGACCTGGCGGGCGCTGGCCTGCTCGGCGAACGCGGTGAAGCCCCGGATGTCGAGGAAGAGCACCGAGACGACGACCTCCTCGCCCTCGAGCTCCACTCCCTGCGCCAGGATCTGCTCGGCGATCTCCGGATCGACGTAGGAGCCGAAGGCCGCGCGCAGCTGCTCGCGCTCCTCCAGCCCCGCGACCGCGGCATTGAAGCTCTGCGTCATCGTCCCGGTCTCGTCGGTGGCCACCACCGGCACGCGCACGCCGAGGTCGCCCGCCGACACCCGGCGCATCGCGCCGACGAGGTCGTCGATCGGGTCGACGACCGACCGGCTCAGGAGCAGGACCAGCTCGAGCGAGATCGTGAACGTCACGCCGATCGTGACGAGCACCGCGATCCCGAGCTCGTCGAGGCCGTTGTAGCCGGGCGCCACCCCGGCCACCGTGACCCCGGTGATGAGGTTGACGACCGGCAGGCCGAGGAGCATCTTCCACCGCAGCGTCAGCCCCCGCTCGCCCAGCGGGAAGTCGTCGGGCAGGTCCCGGGACATCTCCTGGAGCGGGGGACGCATCCCGAGTTCGAGCAGCAGGTAGCGCAGGCCGACCCCGTAGGCGACCGTCACGATCGACCCGGCGATGAGGACGAGGGCCAGGTACCACGCCAGCCCGAGGTAGGCGGTGGTGGCGATGCTCCAGGGCACCGCCGTGAACAGCAGCGGCGCGAAGCCGGCCGCGCGGGTGTAGCGGCGCGGGACCCCGGCCAGTGCGTGCCACCCCCGGCTCGCCGCCTCCGGGCTGTGGTCCCCGTCCAGCCACGCGTCCGCCGGCGCCGCCAGGCGCAGGATGAAGCGCGCCTCGAAGGTGTTCTCGATCGCGACGAGGATCTGCGCGGCGAGGAACACGACGACGAACTCGGTCGTGCTCATCGGCTGGAACAGCAGCAGCAGCGCCACCCCGGCCCCGACCACGACGTGGGCCATCGCCACGGAGTTGACGATCAGCAGCGGGACGTAGCGCCGTCCGTAACGGCGGTAGGCGTGCCGAAGCACCCGCGGGACCATCGGGCAATCCTACGCCCGGTGTCCGTCCGTCAGTTGGTCTCGAGCAGGTCGTAGTCGGGCGCGACCGCCGTGTAGGGCTCCGCGTTGTCCGGGGCGCCCTGGAAGGCGTCGTACATCGGCACCGCCACCGCGTCGTTGAGGCCGAGGGGCGCCAGCCCGAGGATCAGCCCGATCGAGCGCAGCACCGAGACGGTGTCGTACCGGGTCGAGACGACCGCGCCGCGGCGGGCGTAGGGGCTGATCACCAGGGCCGGCATGCGGTGGGCGTTGACGTGGTCGGCGCCGTTCTGGGCGTCGTCCTCGATGACGAAGATCGCCGTCTTGCGCCAGATCGGCGATGCGGTGACCGTCTCGACGAGCTGCCCGACCGCCCAGTCGTTCTCGGCGACCATCGCCCGCGGCGTGCGCTGGCCGGGGATCGGCCCGCGGGTGTGGTCCGAGGGCAGGATCATGTAGGTGAAGCGCGGCACGGTGCCGGTCGCGGTCCAGCGCTGCAGCGTGCTGCGGAAGCAGGCCATCCGGGAGATCGATCGCAGCGAGGCGCCGACCGGCGGCGTGGAGTCGAAGATCGGGCGCACCTCAGCCTCGCCGAGCAGCTGGGCGATGTTGTTCGGGTAGCAGCCGGCGGGCGGGCCGAGGTCCGACTTCGCCGCCTTGGCCTGGACGAGCGCCGTGAGCGCGGGCGGGCGGTCGCGGTCCGGATGTGCGATGACGCCGGTGCGGGCCTCGCCGAGGTTGGCCCACGAGATCCCCGCGCGCTCCAGCGCGTCGAAGATGAATCCGCTGCCCGGCCACGAGATTGCGTTCGAGTAGAAGTCGACCGGCCGGCCGCGGCGAGCGTAGGTCTGCGCCCACACGCGCTGGACGAACGGTGTGATGGTCGCCGCGGTGGTCCACTGGTGCCCGTCCGGGGAGGCGTCGGAGTTCGCGAACACCCGGTCCAGCAGCGGGAAGCGGGCGGCCAGCGCGTGGAGGTTGGGCGTCACCTCCTGCCCGAACAGTGCCAGGCCCGGCTCGCCGTCCCCGCGCGGATCGTCGCCGAGCACCTGGTCGTAGGTGCGGTTCTGCTTGACGACGAGGATCACGTGCTCGATCGGCCCGCCCGGCCGCAGCGGGGTGTCGGCCGGCGGCGCCGTCACGGTGTTCACCGGCAGCAGCGCCCGATCGGCGACCGCGGTCTGCGCCGCCAACGCCGCACCCGCAGGGAGCGTGAGCGCGCCGGCGCGGCCGCGCACGAGCTTGGCGGCGTACTCGTCGAGATTCCCGGGATCGTCCCGGTAGGGGTTGGGCCCGAACGGATTGGGCCCGGTGCCGAACCCCTTCGCCGACAGCCACAGGACCCGCGTGCAGGCCGGCCCCGGCGGCACCGCCCGCCGCCGCCCCGCCGGCACCGCGCCTCCGCAGGCGCGGCCGCGCGCCGCCACGGCCTCGACGTCGGTGGGAAAGGCCGCCACGGGAATGCGGCCGGCCAGTGTGAACGGGGGCCCGGCGCCGCCGGGCAGCCGGAAGACCGCGACCGCGTCGGTTCCCGCCTCGGCGACGAGCAGGCGCCGACCGTCGGGTGCGACGGCGGCCGCGACCGGGTAGGCGCCGAGGCCCGCCAGCCGGCGGACCGACAGGCGGCGCACGACCCGCAGCGAGCGCGTGTCGAGCACCGCGATCTCGTCGGTGTTGGTCAGCGTGACGTACGCCCGGCGCCCCGCCGGATCGAGGGCGATCGCGGTGGGGTGGGAGAGCGGCGGGCCGACCCGGATGTCCCGCCGCTTGCGGGCGGTGCGCAGGTCGATCACCGACACGGTGCCCGGCGCCTCGT
>CAZEKK010000302.1:0-3436 GCA_964512905.1 uncultured Solirubrobacteraceae bacterium | reverse complement strand
GCGCCGACGTAGCGGGCCGAGTCGAAGGCCAGGACTGCGACCTCGCCGCGCGCCGCGCAGATCCCGACGAGGTCGTCGAGCGTGAGCCACGCCTCGTCGTTGTACGACAGGACCACCAGGCGGGCCGGCACGTCGGCCACAACCCGCGCCAGCGCGTCGCGGATCGACCGCTTGGAGTTGAAGGGGCTGCGCTGCGCCGGGTCGCGGCAGTCCTCGCGCTTGCAGGCGACGCCGTAGTGGGCAGGGGCGTCGCCGCGCGCGATCGTCTCCCAGACGTGGTAGTTGCCGCGGTAGCTGTGCTGGTTGTAGGGCGGGTCGAGATAGGCGAGGTCGGCCGGCGCGAGCGTCGGCGCCAGCGCGACCGCGTCGCCGAGCACCGCGGCGCCGGGTCCGGCGAGCAGGGCCGGCGGACGCAGGTCGAGGTCGCCGCGGGCCCGCGGCGCCCACTGCTTCAGGTAGGCCATCTGGACCCCGGTCGTCGAGTCGACCCGGTCGGCGGCCTCGATGAGGCTCGTGAGCAGGATCGGCTCGAGCGCCGAGCCGGCGTGGTCGGCCGCGATCGCGGCGCGGATCGCGTCGACGCGGCGGCCGTTGCGAGGCTGCAGGAATCGCGCCTGGCGGCAGAACGTCTCGGCGACGTAGCCGTCGATCCCCGGCAGGGCGTTCAGGCGCGCGATCTCCTGCTCGAGGCCGGCCCGGTCGATCGCGGCCGCGTCGGCTGCCACGTAGCAGCGGGCGAAGGCGTGGGCGTAGGCGGCGCTGTCCACCGCGGTCACGTGCACGCCGCGGCGCTTGAACTCCTGGGCGACGCGCGTCGTTCCGGCGAAGAGGTCGATCGCCGTGCGCGCGCCCGCCCGGTGACAGAGCTCGCCCAGGACCGGCACGAGGCGCCGCTTGGACCCCAGGTACTTGATCACGGGCCGGACGGTAGCCCGTGACGAAGACGGGCCGGTGCGGCGCTGCACCATACTGCGCCCGATGCACGTCGACGACGCCATTCGCACCCGGCGCACGGTCAAGGCCTTCGCGCCCGAGCCGGTCGACCGGGAGACGCTCGGCGAGCTCTTCGAGCTGGCCCGCTGGGCACCGAACCACCACCTCACCCAGCCCTGGCGGTTCCGGGTCCTCGGCCCCCGCGCGCTCGACGCGCTGAAGGCCGCGGCGGGGCCGGAGGCCGCTCCCAAGCTCGACCGGGCGCCGACGCTCGTCGCCGCGAGCGTCGTCGCCGACGACGACCCGGTCATCGACGAGGAGGATCGCGCCGCGGCGGCCTGCGCCGCCTACATCGTGCTGCTCGCGGCCCACGCGCGCGGCCTGGCGGGCTACTGGCGCACGCCGGCGGTGCTGCGCACGGCGGCGGGGCGGGACGCAGCGGGCGTGCCACCCGGCGAGCACGTCCTCGGCCTGCTGCACCTCGGCCGTGCCCGCCAGGAGAAGGCACCGCCGGGCCGGTCCGAGCCCGCAGCGTACGTCGCGTACCTGGACTGAGGGCTTCGCGGGGCGCCCCGCCCGCCCCGGCTGCGAGACTTGGCTCCGCATGATCGCCCGCGCCGACGCCATCGCCGCCCTCGCCGCCGACGAGTTCGACGTCGTCGTCATCGGCGGCGGCATCACCGGGGCGGGCGTGGCGCTCGACGCGGCCAGCCGCGGCTACAGCGTCGCCCTGGTCGAGAAGGCCGACTTCGCCTCCGGCACCTCGAGCCGGTCCAGCAAGCTCGTCCACGGCGGCCTGCGCTACCTGCAGCAGTTCGACGTCGGCCTCGTGCGCGAGGCGCTGCTCGAGCGCCAGCTCATGGTCGCCCTGGCGCCCCACCTCGTCCATCCGCTGCCGATCGTGGTGCCCGCCTTCGACGGGGAGCGGCCCGACCGGCTGGTCGGGATCGGGCTCAACATGTACGACGTCCTGTCGCTGGACAAGCTGCGCCGACGCGGACGGCGCGGCAAGGTCGAGGACAGCGACGGCGACGGGATCTCCGAGTGGGCGCCCGAGCGCCACCGGACCGTCGAGGGCGCCGAGGTCGTCGCGCGGCTCCCGGCGCTCGCGGCGCGCGAGCCGACCGGCGGCTACCTGTTCTTCGACTGCCAGACCGACGACGCCCGGCTCGTGCTGACCGTGCTCGGCGAGGCCGAGCGGTTCGGCGCCGTGCTCGCCAACGGGCTCGAGGTCACCGCCCTGGTGCAGGACGGCGGCCGCGCCGGCGGCGTTGAGGTGCGCGACGCCGCCAGCGGGGAGACGTTCGCCGTCCGCGCTGCCAGCGTGGTGAACGCCACGGGGGTCTGGGCCGACCGGATCCGGCCCGAGGAGCTGCACGACGAGGCCGAGGTCCCGACGATCCGGCCGAGCCGCGGCACGCACATCACGATCCCGAGCGCGGCGCTGCCGCTGGTCTCGGGCGCGATCGTCCCGGCGGGAGCCGGACGGTCGATCTTCGCCCTGCCGTGGCTCGGCCGCACGCTGATCGGCACGACCGACAACGACTACGACGGCGACATCGACGCCGTCAAGCCCTCCGACGAGGACATCGCCTACCTCCTCGACGCCACGAACGCGTTCTTCGGCACCGCGCTCGGCGCGTCCGACCTGTCCGGCGCCTTCGCCGGCGTGCGGCCGCTCATCTCCACGGGGGACCCGAAGAAGTCGGTCGACATCTCCCGCAAGGCCGAGCTGTACGAGACCTCCAGCGGGATGATCACGATCACCGGCGGCAAGCTCACGACCTGGCGGCGGATGGCGAAGATGACCGTCGACCGCCTCGTGGAGCGCGAGGGCCGCGAGGCGCCGTGCCGCACCCAGGAGATCCCCCTCGGCCAGGCCGCCGGCCCGGGCGACCTCCCGCGGGTCGAGGGCGTGCCGGATGACGCGTACGCCCAGCTCGCGCACCGCTACGGGTACGCGGCCCGCGACGTGCTCGGCATCGCCGCGACCCGGGGGGAGCTCGCCCAGCCGATCGTCGCCGACTTGCCCGACCTGCTCGCCGAGGCCGTGTTCGCCGTCCGGCGCGAGCAGGCACGGTCGGTGGGCGACGTGCTCCTGCGCCGGACGCGGCTCGGGCTGCTGGCCGCCCGCGAGCTATGCGCGCCCGGCGGACAGGGCCCGGAGCGGGTCGCGGCGGCGATCGCGCCGGAGCTGGGCTGGAGCGAGGCGCGCGTGGCCGAGGAGACGGCGGCCTTCCGCGACGAGGCTGCGCGCGAAGGAATTCTCCCGGCCTGACTCCGGCGTTCGCGCCCGGGGTCTCGGGCCCGATCAGGCGAACTTCATCGGGACGTCGATCGTCTGCGTCGGGCTCGTCGCGAACGTGAACGTCGCGGTCTGGCCCGGCGCGATGCCCTTGATCGCTTCGCAGTAGCTCGGCAGGTTGTTCTCGACCGGGGTGCCGTTGACGGCGGTGAGGATCAGCGGGTCCTGGCCGATGCCGGCGGTCGCCGCCGGCGTGCC
>CAZEKK010000301.1:2306-3439 GCA_964512905.1 uncultured Solirubrobacteraceae bacterium | reverse complement strand
CTCGGGGCGTTCGACGCGGTCCTCGCATCTGCGGCCGCGCGGGCGAACGCCGCCGCGGTCGTGTCCGTCGACGCGGCGTTCGCGGAAGCGGACATCGCGCATGTCGTGCCGGACGCTGCCGGCGTGGCCGCCTTGCTGGAGGCCTGAAACCGCCTGGGCCAGGCGCAGGGCGGTTGTGCGCCGCCCGCGGATGCCACCGAAGCGGCCTCGCCCGTACGCTCTCGCTCATGCCCGACGCGCCCGACCCCCTCGCCGTCAACCGCGCGCACTGGAATGCGATGGCCGCCGTCCACGGCTCAGACGGCGTCATCTACGACACCGAGGCGCTCGTCGCCGGCCGCGACTGGCTCGGAGAGCCGGAGTCGGCCGCGGTCGCGGAGGCCGTCGGCGACGTGGCGGGGAAGGACGTCCTGCACGTCCAGTGCCACATCGGCTTCGACACGATCTCGCTCGCGCGCCGGGGCGCGCGCGTGACCGGCCTGGACTTCTCCCCCGCCTCGCTCGCGAAGGCCGCGGCGCTGGCGCAGCGCTGCGGCGTGGCGATCGAGTGGATCGAGGCCGACGCAACCGACCCGCCTGCGTCGCTGGCCGGCCGCTTCGACCTGGTCTACGCGACGATCGGGGTGATCTGCTGGATCGCCAACGTCGACGCCTGGATGCGGGCCGCCGCGGCGGCGCTGCGGCCCGGCGGCGCGCTCGTGTTCGTCGAGCTGCACCCGATGTTCCAGATGGTCGGCGGCGTCGACCCGCTGCTCGTCGACTTCCCCTGGGACGCCGACGCCCCGCGGCGCTTCGACGAGCCCGGCTCCTACGCTGACGCCGAGGCGCCGGTCGCCGCCACCGAGACCTACGCCTACGC
The DNA here is from genome assembly GCA_964512905.1 of uncultured Solirubrobacteraceae bacterium. Lineage (GTDB taxonomy): Bacteria > Actinomycetota > Thermoleophilia > Solirubrobacterales > Solirubrobacteraceae > CANJIV01. The sequence goes on along the minus strand of CAZEKK010000301.1, from coordinate 2,580 downwards.
CCGCGGCATCGGCCGCGTGGTCACCGCCGCCGCGGACGCCGGCCTGCGGATCCGCAGCCTGCGCGAGCACGACGCCATGGCCTTCGACCCCCGCGGCGGGCTGCTCGCCCGCGAGGACGACGGGCTCTGGTGGCTGCGGCTGGGGGGCGAGGCGGTGCCGCTGCTCTACGCGGTCGTGGCGGACCGCGCCTGACACCGGCCGACCGCGCGCGTGGGCGAGAAGGCCCGGTCAGCCGGCGCCGCGCGCGCGTTCGAGGCTGGCGACGTCGATCCG
>CAZEKK010000301.1:0-2206 GCA_964512905.1 uncultured Solirubrobacteraceae bacterium | reverse complement strand
AGGACGCGGCCCAGCGTCCTGACCGTCGGCGAGATCTCGTCGCGCTCGATCCGCCCGATGTGCCGGGCCGTCGTGCCGGCCCGGCGGGCGAGCTGCTGCTGGGTCAGGCCGTGCCGGCGGCGCGCGTCTCGGACCAGCTCTCCGGGAGTCACGCGCCGATGATAGGTCATTTATGGCCTCTGCCTGGGACGAGGACGCCGCCAAACGGGCCGTTCCCGCGGTGGCCGGCCGCGAGCCCTATGCCGCCGACGGCGGCGGCGCGGTGAAGAACGCGTCCCCCGCGCCGACCGACCCTGCGGTCTCTGACTCGTCGCGCAGCGGGTGCATGCCGTCGTCGCGGGCGGTGTCCCAGACCCCCAGCTCGGCGCCGCCGATGTAGCGGTCGACCATGCGCGCGCACTTGCGGCCCTCGGCGATGGCGGTCACCACCAGCGACTGGCCGACGCGGGCGTCGCCGCACGCGAACACCTTTGAGCGCGACGTCCCGTAGACCGCCGCCTTGACGTTCCCGCGGGCGTCGAGGTCCAGGCCCAGCTGCGTCACCGCGCCCGCGTGCTCGGGATGCGAGAAGCCGATCGCCACCAGCACGAGGTCCGCCGGCACCGTGAACTCCGAGTCGGGCACCGGCTGCAGGTCGCGCGAGGACGTCCCGACCACCTTGCGCGCCTTCGCGCGCACGACGCGGCCGCGCTCGCCATCCAGGGCAACCACCTGCGCCGCCCACTCGCGCCGGGCGCCCTCGTCGAGCGCGTAGGTCGACAGCGTGCGCTTGGGCGGCAGCGGCCACGGCGTGGAGTCCAGCCGGCCCGACGGCGGGATCTCCGGGTAGACGTCGAGCATCAGCGTCGAGGCTGCGCCCTCGCGGATGGCGTTCGACAGGCAGTCCATCCCGGTGTCCCCGCCCCCGACCACGAGCACGTGCTTGCCCGCCGCGGCAATCTCGTGCTCGGGCGCCCGCGCCGCGCGGCCCTCGGTGCGGGCCACCCAGCGGTTGCGCTGGTAGAGGTAGTCCATCGCCGCGTGCACGCCGTCGAGGTCGGCCCCGGGCACCTCGAGCGGCCGCGGCACCCGCGAGCCGATCGCCACGACGACCGCGTCGTTGGCCGCGCGCAGCTCGCTGGCGTCGATGTCGGTGCCGACGTCGACGTCGCAGACGAACTGCACGCCCTCAGCGCGCAGGAGGTCCACCCGGCGGTCGATGATCCACTTCTCGAGCTTGGCGTCGGGCACGCCGTAGCGCAGCAGGCCGCCCGGGCGCTCGTCGCGCTCGTACACCGTCACCTGGTGGCCCAGCTGGTTGAGCTCGTCGGCGGCGGCCAGCCCGGCAGGCCCCGAGCCGATCACCGCGACGCGACGGCCCGTGCGCTCGGCCGGCGGGCGCGGGACGACCCACCCCTCCTGCCAGCCGCGCTCGATGATCGCCAGCTCGATCTGCTCGATGGTCACCGGGTCGTCGGAGATGTCCAGCACGCACGCCGACTCGCACGGCGCCGGGCAGATCAGGCCCGTGAACTCGGGGAAGTTGTTGGTCTGGTGCAGGCGGTGAAGCGCCTCGCGCCAGCTGCCGCGGTAGACGAGGTCGTTCCAATCGGGGATCAGGTTCCCCAGCGGGCAGCCCTCGTGGCAGAACGGCACGCCGCAGTCCATGCAGCGGCCGCCCTGGCGCCGCAGCTCCTCCTCGGGCTGCAGCCGGAAGTACTGCTTGTAGTCCTTGACCCGCTCGGCGGGATCGCGCTTGTCGAACGCAACGCGGTGCACCTCGAGGAAGCCGCCGACCTTGCCCATCAGGCCCGCGCCCCGCTCTCCGCGCGCGTGCCCTCGGCGGCGAGGTCGGACAGCGCGCGCTTGTAGTCGTGGGGCATCACCTTGACGAATCGCGGCAGCATCGCCTCCCAGGCCGCCAGGATCCGCTCGGCGACCGGCGACCCGGTCCGCTGGGCGTGCTCGGCGACCAACTCGCGCAGCTCGCGCTCGTCGTCGGCGCTGAACTCGTCGAAGCCGACCAGCTCGGTGTTGCAGCGGCCGCGGAAGCCCCCGTCCTCGTCGAGGACGTAGGCGATGCCGCCGCTCATGCCGGCGGCGAAATTCAGGCCGGTCGGACCCAGGACGACGACGCGGCCGCCGGTCATGTACTCGCAGCCGTGGTCGCCGATGCCCTCGACCACCGCCTGTGCGCCCGAGTTGCGCACGGCGAAGCGCTCGCCGG
>CAZEKK010000300.1:0-3442 GCA_964512905.1 uncultured Solirubrobacteraceae bacterium | reverse complement strand
GCCGGTCCAGATACGTGAAGGCCAGCCGGCTGCGCGGCGCGGCCAGCGCCGCCAGGCGGCGAAACGTCGCGTCCACGCCCGCGGCGGTGAGGTAGCTGGTCACGCCCTCGAAGACGAACATGGTGCGCTCCTCCCGGCGAAGCCCGGCGGCCGAGAGCCTCGCCCCGAGGTCGTCGCGCTCGAAGTCCATCGGCACCAGCGAGACGTGAGGGGGCAGCCCGCCCGCGACGCGCTCCATCCGCGCGCGCTTGAACTCGAGCGTGGCGGGCTCGTCGATCTCGAACACCCGGGCGCGTTGCGCGCCCGGGACGCGCCAGGCGCGGGTGTCGAAGCCGGCGCCCAGGATCACGATCTGGCCGATCCCGTCGGCCAGCGCCGCCTCCAGCTCGCCGTCGATGTAGCGCGTGCGCACGATGACGCCGGCCCGCGCGCCCGGCCACCCGCGATCGATGACCGCCGTGACCAGCGCGCCGGTCACCGGCACCCGGGCCAGCGCGAGGACCGCGCGCAGCCGCGCATCGAGGAACGCCGCCGCATACGGATCCGCGAACAGCCGCCGATCGGCAGGACGCTGCGTCTCCAAGGCGCGGAACAGCGCAACGAACCCCGCGGTCCGGCTCGGGCCCCTGGGACGATCACGCACGAGACCGAACATAGCTGCCGCCGCAGCCGGCCCGGCGCCGGGACCGGAGGCGTCTGATCCGGCGACGGGTCCGGCGATCGGTGGCCTCGTGCACCGGGGGCCGCGAGAACTACCGACCCGCCCCCGCAGCGCCAGCGGATGTGCCGGAGCGCTGCGGGCCATACGGTGCAACGCCATGGACGTGGCGCGGAGACACTCAGGAGCCGTCCTCGGCCTCGTGGTCGCGGTGACGGCGGCGCTGACGCTGCCAGCGGCCAGCGCAGCCGGAGCCGCGCGGCCGCGGTGCGCAGCGCCGCAATGGCTGGCGTACGTCTTGCCCGACGGATCGGTGCGCAACCCCAAGTACACACCCCGCGCGCCGAAGGGGGCGCGGCTGCGGTGCTGGCCTCCCCGCCGGTACGTCGCCACGGTCACCTATGAGCTGGTCGCCAGCAAGCAGTACCAGTCGAGCAGCGAGGTCGGCGGCACCGTCTTCTCGGTCTCGCAGCGGCAGGACGACCACGTCACGTACGTGTTCCACCTGGACTACCGCCTGCTCGGCACGCGCCACCTGCGCGACGGCTACGCGCGCTACGCGCGGCGCGGGGGCTACGCCGACTGGCAGATCGCCGGATCCGAGCACTACTTCAGCAGCTACGAGAACCCCATCCGGCGCTACGACTGCACCTGGGGCGGGCAGGGCCGCCTGCCCCTGGCCGCGGCGGACCTCTCCCTGGACGCGGTCGACGGCAGCTACGAGCTGACGGCGACGGCCCGCCCGCTCACCCTGCCCCAGTCGTGCACGGCTGAGAACACGGACCGGACGTTCGCGCCGCGCGACTACCCCGCGCCGCCGGCCGAGGCCAGCGGGCAGCTCAGCCGCAAATGGCTCTATTCGAAGATGTCGGGCAGCTGGCGGCGGTCGAACGGCACGAACGGCTTTTGGCGCGTGAGCTGGCACGTGACCGCGAAGTGAGCCGCACGACCGCCGAGAGCCCTCGTCGGATGGGACGAGCGCGCGGGCGGATGACCGTGACGCTCACGCAGGAACTACGGATCGGCTCTGCCGCCTATCAGCGATGACAAACCGGCCCGCCGGGCGTAGCGTCTGGTGTGTCTCGTCTCTCGCTTTCAGGAGACGTCCGAATGCCCGCGGTCCTCGCAGCGGCGCTCGCCGCCGCCCTCCTCGCTCCCGCAACGCCGGCGCCGCGCGCTGCTGGCGCCGCCGCGCGCGCGAACCTGACCGTGCGCTCGCTCGCCGGGCCCGCGCGGATCGACGCGGGCGGCACGGCCTCGGTCAGCGTGATCGTGAGCAACACGGGCGGCGCGACGGCGGCGGCCTCGACGCTCGCCGTGTACGTCAGCCGTGACGGGAAGGCCGGCAGCAGCCCGGTGTTCCTCCCGCCGGCCCCCGCGGCCCGCCGGCTCGGCCGCGGCCGCAGCACGACGCTGCGCGCCCGCCTGACGGTCCCCTTCGGGCTCCGCGCGGGGCGCCTGCGCTGGCTTGCCTGCGCGGACGCCCGCCGCGCGGTCCGCGAATCGCGCGAGAGCGACAACTGCCGCCTCGGCGCCCGCGTCAGCGTGCGCGTGCGCGCCGGCAGCGCCCAGCTCATCGCGGCGGCGGTCGCGGCAGGCCGCCTGACCGCCGAACGCGGACTGCTCTACCGCGCCTACGCCGTCGCCGGCGACCGCCGGCTGCCGGCTGCCTACCGCGGCGTCGACGGGCCGCTGGCCGACGACAACGTCATGCGCGAGGCGATCGGGGCCTGGGCCTCGCTCTCGCCGGCGACCCGGTCGGCGCTCGCCCCGCTCTTCGTGCCGCCGATGTACCGCCGCCAGCTCGCCGCGAGCCCGCTCGCCGCGGCGGCGGGCGACGAGCGACCGGGAGCCGGCCTTTGCACCCGCGGGCTCGCGCCCGATCCGGGCTGGTCGTTCTTCTCCGCCGCGAACGGGAAGGTGCGCATCTGGTACCAGCCGTCGCATCCCGGGATGCAGATCGTCGCGGCGGGGGACGCCGCCAGGATAACGGCGGACATCTGGCCGAAGCTCACGAGGCTCATGGGGGCGCCGCTCGGCGACGGCGGGGCGACGATTCCCTGCCGCGGCGGCAGCGACGCGGTCGACGTCGTCGTCCAGGACGACGAGGGCTCGGAGGGTCACACGACGCCGTTCGACAGCTGCTGGGCCTCGCCGGCTTGGGTGCGGGTGAACGCGGACAACCGTCGCGAGTGGCACAACGCGATCCTCACCCACGAGCTCATGCACGTCATGCAGTACCGCTACCCGTACCACGGCACGTGCGACAGCTACAGCGACACCTACGAGTGGCTCGACGAGGCGGTTGCGCAGTGGGCGATCGACTACGTCTATCCGAAGAACCAGTTCGAGGCCTTCGACTACACGACGGCGGTGCCGGCGCGCCCGATCGACCGGAACGGCTTCGTGGTGACTGGCGACGGAATCACCACGAACGTCCACGCCGGCTACATCTTCTTCTTCGATCTCGCCCGGCACGGCAGGGCCGCGGCGGTGCCCGCGACCTACCGCCGCCTGGCCACGCTCACGCCGCTCCCGGCGCTCGACGCCGCGCTGCCGGGCGGCCTGCACGCCTGGTATCCGCGCTTTGCCGCCGACTACTGGAACCGCGGCCCCGTCACGAACTTCCTGAGCTGGGACCGCCTCGTCGAGGGGGTCGGGGGGTCGCAAAGCGGCCGCTGGCCCTTCCTGACGCCGTCGACCTCGCCGCCTCAGCCGCTCACGCTCGGCGCTGCCGAGAAGCGCGACGTCCGCTGGAGCGGGTCGATCCCGTACACGAGCGCG
>CAZEKK010000299.1:0-3453 GCA_964512905.1 uncultured Solirubrobacteraceae bacterium | reverse complement strand
CGGCTCTCGACCGGGCGCGCGGCGGTCGTGGTGCCGCCATCGTCGGAGGACGACCCGCACGCGGAAAGGGCGAGCGCGGCCAGGATGGCGAGCGGAAGGCAGGCGTGGGCGGCGCGGCGCATGGCGGTGACACACTGTAGGCGGTCATCCCCGGGTCGGGCGCCGGTCGCGCCGCGCGGCGGCCGCGGCCCGGGGCGTGATTGGATTGCGCGCACTCGCCGCCGCCTGGCGGCGCCTCACGACACGGGAGAGCATGGGCGAAATGCCACAGCGCGCAGCGATCGTCACGGGAGCCTCCAGCGGCATCGGCAGGGCCATCGCCGAGATGCTGGCCAGCGAGGGGTACGGGCTGACCATCGCCTCCCGGCGCCCGGAGAAGATCGAGGCGGCCGCCGACGCGCTGCGCGCGACCGGCGCCGACGTCGAGCACGTCCCGGCCAACATGGCCTCCGAGGAGGACATCAAGGCAGTCGTCGAGCGCCACCGCGCCCGCTACGGACGGCTCGACGTGCTGGTCAACAACGCGGGCGTCGGCATGGGCGCGGCGGTGGCGGAGATCTCCACCAAGCGCCTCGACGCTCAGCTCGACGTGAACATCCGCTCGATCGTCCTCTTCTACCGCGAGTGCGTCGAGATGCTGCGCGCCGCCGGCGCGCAGCACGGTCACGCGCTCGTCGTGAACACGGCCTCGGTGGCGGGAAAGCGTGGCCAGGGCTGGCTCTCGGTCTACAGCGCGACGAAGTTCGCGGTCGTGGGCTTCACCGAGTCCATGAACAAGGAGCTCTCGAACGACGGCGTCAAGTCCTGCGCGCTGTGCCCGGGGTTCGTGGACACCGCGATGACGGACTTCATCAAGGAGTCGGTCGATCCCGAAAGCATGATCCAGCCTTCCGACATCGCCGAGGCCGTGCGCTACCTGCTCAAGACCTCGCCCGGCTGCCTGATCCCCGAGATCGTCTTCAACCGGCCCGGCGAGCTGATCTGACCGCCTGCCTCGAGGCGGGCGAGCGATCCAGCGACGTCGGAGACCATCGCGCGGTGGCTCGCGAGGGCGGCGCCGAGATCGGCGTCGGCGGCGAGGCTCGCCTCGAGGTGCGCCGCCAGGACGCCCACCTCGTGCGGGGTGGCCGCACGCGGCCGCGCAGCTCCGGTGAAGCGGTCCCACGCCTTGGCGAACAGCAGCAGGCTCGTGCGCCCGCCGCGGCGGTGGGCCGCGAGCATCGGACAGACGCCGCCCCGGTGCGTGTAGGCGCCGGCGACGATCTGGCGCTCCTCGCGCAGGCCGGCGAGCATCGCTGCCCGGGTCTGGGCCGGCAGGCAGTCGACGGCCCGGCGCAGCTCGCCGGTGGCGCGCTTGGGTCGCTTGCGTCGCATGGTTGCTCGCCCCGCGGGGGCCCGGCGACCGTACGCCAGCCCGTCGGCCGCCACAAGCCCGTCCCTTCCGGTGCAGCGAACCTTGCAGGCGGCATCGGCCGCGTGCGGCCCGTCGCCGCCCCTGGCGCACGGATCACGGGCACGGTCCACCGAGCCCTGCGCCACGAATCTCGGTGGTCGTCCGCTGACCGCGGGAGGCGCCGCTGGTCGCGTAGGGTCTGCGCTCGCCGTGCGCCGGTCGCGCGGCCAGCCTGATTTCTTCAACCGCCAAGCGCGAAAGGTCGTGCCATGAAGCTCGGCGTCCACGTCGGATACTGGGGCCTGGGCCTCACCAAGGATGAGCAGCTGCGGATCGTGCAGGAGGCCGAGCGCCTGGGGTACGACTCGGTGTGGACGGCCGAGGCGTACGGCTCGGACGCCGTCACCCCGCTGGCGTGGTTCGCCGGGCAGACCGAGACGATCAAGCTCGGCACGGCGATCATGCAGATGCCCGGGCGCAGCCCCGCGATGACCGCGATGACCGCGGCGACCCTCGATCAGATCTCTGGCGGCCGGATGCTGCTCGGCATCGGGTCGTCGGGCCCGCAGGTCGCCGAGGGCTGGCACGGCCAGCGCTTCGCCCGCCAGATCCAGCGCACCCGCGAGTACGTGACCGTCGTCCGGTCCGCGCTGGCGCGCGAGCGGCTCGAGTTCCACGGCGAAACGCTGGAGCTGCCGCTGCCCGATGGGCCCGGCAAGGCGCTGAAGCTGACGATCGCCCCCGTCCAGGAGCGCATCCCGATCTTCCTCGCCGCCATCGGCCCGCGGAACACGGCCTTGGCCGGGGAGGTCGCCGACGGCTGGATCCCGACGCTGTTCGCGCCCGAGCACGTCGCGGAGTTCACACCGCTGCTGCAGGAGGGCGCGACCGCCGCCGGCCGCTCGCTGGACGGCTTCGAGATCGCCCCGACGGTCAACGTGTTCGTGACCGACGACCTCGCTGGCGCACGCGACGCGATGCGGCCCTACCTCGCCCTGTACGTCGGGGGAATGGGATCGCGCGCAAAGAACTTCTACAACGCGCTCGTGCAGCGCTACGGCTTCGAGGACGCCGCCCGGGAGGTGCAGGATCTCTACCTCGAGGGCCGCAAGGACGAGGCCGCGGCGGCGCTCCCGGGGGAACTGATCGACCTCGTCTCTCTCTGCGGTCCCGCCGACGTCGTGCGGGAGCGCCTCGCGGTCTATCGGGATGCGGGCGTCACGACGCTGATGGTGAGCCCGATGGCGTGGACGGCGGACGACCGGCTGGCCCAGCTGCGCGCGGTCGCCGAGCTGGCCGGGTAGTGGCTGCTCAGGTCCCGCAAGGACGCTGAGCGTGGCGGCGAGGCTGCGCCTGCTGCTCGGCGCGTTCGGCGACCCGGGGCATGCCTTCCCCATGCTCGCGCTCGGCGAGGCGCTCGCCGCACGCGGCCACGACGTGACGCTGCAGACGTGGGCGCGGTGGGAGCGCCATGTCGTCGCCGGCGGCATGCGCTTCGCGCCGGCGCCCGAGTACCAGGTCTTCCCCACCCGCGAGCGGCCGCTGCAGCCCTACCAGGCCGCCGTGCGGGCGGCGCGCGAGACCCAGCCGCTCGTGGCGTCGGTCAGGCCCCACGCGGTCGTCGCGGACGTGCTGACGATCGCCCCGGCGCTGGCCGCCGAACTGGGGGGCGTCCCGGTGGCCACGCTCGTCCCCCACGTCGACCCGCGGCCGCTCGCCGGCGCGCCCCCGTACGCCCTCGGGGCGCGGCTGCCGCGCACTGCGGCCGGCCACCTGGTGTGGTCGGCGCTCGAGGGCCCGGTCCTGCGCGGAGTGCGGCGCGGACGCGACGAGTACAACGGCGCCCGCGCCCGCCTGGGGCTTGCTCCGGTGGACAGGCTGTTCGGGGCGATCAGCCAGGCACTGTGCCTGGTGGCGACCTTCCCCCAGCTCGAGTATCCGCGGGCGTGGCCGGCGGGCACGCACGTCGTGGGCCCGCTGCTGTGGGAGCCGCCGTTCGAGGGCGACGCCCCGCTCCCGCCCGGCGAGGGACCGGTGGTGCTCGTCGCGCCCTCGACGGT
>CAZEKK010000298.1:0-3458 GCA_964512905.1 uncultured Solirubrobacteraceae bacterium | reverse complement strand
CGACCGGCAACGTGAAGGTCATGCGCCAAGCCGTCGAGGCCGCGCGAATGGGGTGGGGGCTGTGCGCCGTCGCCGGCGTGGCCGGCAAGGGGGAGACCCTCGACATCGTTCCGCGGCTGCTGATCACCGGCCGCCGGGTGGCGGGATCGTCGTTCGGCGGCGTCAAGGGCCGCGACCAGGTGCCGCAGTTCGTGGACCGCTACCTCGCGGGGGAGATCGACGTCGACGCGTTCGTCAACCACCGCATCTCGCTCGACGACGTCAACCGCGGCTTCGAGCTGATGGAGGCCCAGGACGGGATCCGGACGGTGATCGAGCTGTCGGAGGCGTGAGCCGCGGTCCGGGCCCGTCGTGATCTACCGCCCCGACGGCGACGGCCTGATCGCCATCGGCCAGCCGGCGCACGCCTGGATCTCCGGGCAGCTCGCGGCGGCGTGGGGTGCGCCCGAGTTCGGACCGGTGCGGCCGCGCGGCGAAGTCGTGCTCGCCGCCGCCCAGCACGATCTCGGGATGGCGGCGTGGGACGCCGAGCCCCGCGTCCAGGCGCCCGGCGGCCCGCCGATGGGGTTCCTCGACATGCCCGTCGCCGACCACCTGCGCCTGTGGCTGGCCGCGCCGCGCCTCGCCCTTCCGCAGGGCCGCTACGTCGCCCTGCTCGTCTCCCTGCACGGCACCTACCTCTACGGCTTCCGCGACCTCGACGCCGAGCCGCGCGTCACCGCCGACGCGGTCCGCCGCTACCTCGCCGACCAGGAGCGCTTCCGCGCGGGGCTGCTCGCCTCGCTGGCCTCGGATCCGGAGTGGGCGCCGCACGCGGAGCCCGCCGCGGTGGCGCGCAACCAGCGGCTCGTCGCAGCCTGGGACGCGATCTCATTGGCGCTGTGCACCGGGGCCGCGCGGTGGTCCGTGCCGGACGTGCCGGATGCCTCCGGCGGGGCGGCCGAGGTCGTCGTGGCGCACACCCAGGACGGCGCCGTGGTCGATCCGTGGCCGTTCGCCGCCGAGCGCGTGGACGTGCGCTGCGACGGCCGCCGCATCGCGGCACGGTACGCCGACGACGAGGCGCTGCGGGACGCGCTCGACGAGGCGCCGTGGACGACGCTTGCGTTCCGTCTGCGGCCGTCGTGACGAAGCCATCGCACAGATGCGTAGATCTGTCACGCTTCGAGGCATACCATGGCACGTGTGAAGCGCACATCACTCAACCTCGATCTCGACGACCTCGACGGCGCGCGGGCCGTGCTCGGCACGCGCACGGCCACCGAGACGATCCACCGGGCGCTGCGCGAGGTCGTGGATCGGGACCGCCGCCAGCGGCTGGCCCGGTGGCGGCCCGACGAGGTCGGCCTGCAGCGAATCGAGGCGGCGGGTGCGCCGCGGTTCGCCGCCGAGGATGTGCAGGCCGCCGTCACGGCGGCCCGCCGCCGGACACGCACGCGGTGACGGTGCTCGCGGACACAAGCGCCTGGATCCGGGCGTGGCGCTCCGGCGGCGAGGGTTCGCGGGCGTTTCTCGCTGCTGTCGGGAATGGGGAGGTCGCGACCTGCGCGATGGTCCAATTCGAGTTGCTCCAGGGGGCTCGTGACTTCCCGCAGTTCATCGACCTGCGGGATGCGCTGGCGGGGGCGCCGGCGGCACCGATGGGCGACGCGCAGTGGGCGCGGGCGCTCGACGTCTTCGGCCTGATGGTCCGCCGTGACGGGCTGCCGGCCGCCAGCCATCAGGACCTGCTCATTGCGGCGGCTGCAGAGGCGGCCGGCCTGGAACTGCTCCACCACGATCGCGACTTCGAGCGCATCGCCGCAGTCACCGGCCAGGCGGTGCGGTGGCTCGATCCCCCCGCCAGACCGGGGTGACTCAGGCGCCGGGCAGCAGCGTCTCGTCGAACGCCGCGCGCACGTCGACCGGCCGCGCGAGGATCCCGAAGCGCACGTCCCACGCCGACCACGCGCGCAGGATCTTCGTGTCGAGGCGACCGAAGCGGCCGCCCGCGGCCCACACGGGCCGGACCGCGGCGAGCTGGCGGGCCGCCAGGCCGCGGTCCAGGCCCGGGGCTGCCGCGAGCAGGTCGTCGAGCGCGGCGGCCGGGCGGCGGATCGCAAAGCCGTAGCCGGCGGCGATCGCGGCCAGCGTGCGCCGGACGAGGTCGCGGCGGGTGCGGAGCGTCGCGCGGGTGGCGCAGACCACGAGCTCGGGGTAGGGGGGAGCGCCGTAGGCGTCGACCTTGAAGATCCGCGTTGCCGGGCGCCGCGCGCGCAGCGCGACGCCCTCGGCGTTCCAGAACGCCGTCGCGCCGGCCACGCGGCCGGCGAGCAGCGAGCCGACGGCGTTGAAGCCGATCGTCACCGCCTTCACGCGCGCCGGATCGCCGCCGCCGCCGGTGACGATGGAGTTCAGGACCGCCGTGTCGCTCGGCAGGCCGGTCACGCCGGCGCGGCGGCCTTCGAGGTCGCGCGGCGTGCGCACGGCGGGCTCGGCCAGCACCGCCGCCAGCGGCCGCTGCACGATCGCGAGCACGCCGACGACGTCGCGGCCCTTCTCCCGCGCCAGGCCGAGGTCGTGGATGTCGAGGATCGCCAGGTCGGCCCTGCCGGCGGCGAGCAGGCGCAGGGCGTCGGTCGACGCGGATGGCTGGCGGACGGTCAGGCGCACGCCCTCCTCGCGGTCGTAGCCGTTGGCGGTCGCGGCGTAGACGCCCGCGTGGACCGGGTTGGGCGTGAAGTCCAGCAGCAGCGTGACGGGGCGGGCGCCCCGCTCGCTGCTTTCGCTGCTGCCGCCGCACCCGGCGAGCAGCAGCGCGGTTGCAACCGCAGCTGCGGCGACCGCGGCGGCCACAGCGGCGGCCGCCGCCCGGCCCCCTACCAGTGCACGCCCCGCATCAGGTGCGCCAGCGCGACCTGCTCGGTCGACGCCTTCTCGGACTCGTCCTTGCGGCCCTTCGAGGCAGCCGAGTCGGGGAAGACCTTGTAGGCCATGTGGAGCACCTGGTCGACCTGCTTGGGCGCCAGCGCGTAGGCGACCTCGCCGAACGTCCCGAGCCGGGTGTTGATCTGCTTGGGCTTGGCCCGGATCGCCTCGCAGATCAGGTCGGCGGCCTCCTCCGGGGAGATGGTCGGGAACGAGTCGTAGATCTTCGTCGGCGCGATCATCGGCGTGCGCACGAGCTGCATGTGGATCGTGGTGAACGTGACCTTGTCGCCGATCGTCTCGGAGCCGACCACGCGGGTGAACGCGTCGAGCGCCGCCTTGGAGGCGACGTAGGCCGAGAAGCGCGGCGGGTTGGTCTGCACGCCGATCGAGGAGACATTGACGATGTGGCCGGCGCGGCGCTCGCGCATGTGCGGCAGCAGGCCCATGATGAGGCGGATCGTGCCGAAGTAGTTGAGCTGCATCGTGCGCTCGAAGTCGTGGAAGCGGTCGTAGCTCGACTCGATGGCGCGGCGGATCGAGCGGCCGGC
>CAZEKK010000297.1:0-3465 GCA_964512905.1 uncultured Solirubrobacteraceae bacterium | reverse complement strand
GTCGGCGTGGCGCGCAGGTCGATGCGGTCTTCGCCCGTGCGGGCGGCCTCGGCCAGCAGCGCGACGAGGCGGTCGCTGAGCGCCTGGCCGCCCTGGAGCTCCTGGGCGTCGGCCTCGTGCTCGAGCTGGGCGACCACCTTCGCGGTCGTCCGGGCACCGACGTCGGCGGCGATCAGCGCCTCCTCGAGCCGCTCCCACGTCTCGGCGTCGAGCGTCTCGAAGAGCGTCGCCTGAACCTCGGCCGACAGCGCCTTGCGGGTCTTCGACAGGTTCTCGCGCAGGCGCCGGAAGACCCCGCGGCGCTGCTCGGGCTCCGCCGCGGCAGCAGCGTCCCGGGGGTGCGGCTCGCCGGTGACGAAGAGGTCTGACCAGTCGCGCGCCACGAGTGCGCGACGATACCAGCGTGACCCCGGCCCCACGCTCCGCGCGCAGCGGCCCGCCCGCGCGGCTCAGCCGGCGGCAGCGGCAGGCTCTGCCGCGGGCAGGCGCCGGGAGATGACCTTGGAGACGCCGTCGTTGCCCATCGAGACGCCGTAGAGGGTGTCGGCCGCCTCCATCGTGCGCTTCTGGTGCGTCACGACGATGAACTGGGCGTCGCTCGCGTGGGCGCGCAGGAGGGTGAGGAAGCGGTCGATGTTCAGGTCGTCCAAGGCGGCCTCGACCTCGTCGAGCACGTAGAAGGGGCAGGGCCGGGCGAGGAAGATCGCGAACAGGAAGGCGAGCGCCGTCATCGACTTCTCGCCGCCCGACAGGAGGCTCAGCCGCTTCATCGACTTGCCGGCGGGCGTCATCTCGATCTCGACCCCCAGCTCCTCCTCGAGCGGGCCGTCGTCCGCCCCAGCCGCCTCCTCGTCGCCGTCGGGTGCCTCTGACGCGGGCGCGGCCTCGCCGCCGAGCACCGGCTCGGGTCCACGCTCGGGGCGCACGAGCCGCAGCCGGCCGCGGCCGCCCGGGAAGAGCTCCTGCACGACCTGCTCGAAGTTCCTCGCGGCGGCGGTGAAGGTCGTCTCGAATGCCTCGCGGATGCGCCGGTCGGTTTCGGCGATCAGCGCCCGCAGCTCGCGCAGCGCGCCCTCGAGATCGTGGCGCTGGGTCTCGAGCTCCTCGACGTGGGCCAGCGCCTGGGCGTACTCGTCCTGAGCGAGCGGGTTCACGGGCCCGAGCTGCTCGCGGCGGCGGGCCAGGCGCGCGATGCGCTGCTCGAGCGCCTCCCGCTCGTCCTCGGGCAGCGGCGCCTCGGCGGGCTGCGCCTCGAGCCCGAGCCGGTTGGCCACCTCGCGCAGCTCTGCCTCCCCTTCGGCGGCGTGGTCGCGCACCTGCTGGGCCGCGACCTCGGCCGCCGTGACGGCCTCGCCCCGCGCTCGCAGGCGGGCCTGGAGGTCGGCCTCCTCCTGCGCGCAGCCGCGCAGGTCCGCCGCCAGCCGCTCGCCGTCGGCGCGGTCGGCGTCGAGCGCCCGGTGCAGGTCGGCGGCGCGGGCCCCGAGGGCCTCCGCCGCCGTCGCAAGCGCCGCGATCACCCGCGCCGCCGCGGGTTCGAGCGCGACCGCGGCGGCGTGCTGGCGGGCGCAGCGGTCGGCCTGCTCGGCGCGGGCCTCGCGGGCGCGCCGGGCCTGCTCGACGAGACGCCCCTCCGCGGCCAGCGCCATCTCGATCTCGGCCTGGCGTGCGGCGCCCGGCCCGGCGTCCGGCGCCTCGCGGCGGCGCTCGACCGCCTCGGCGGCGCGCCGCTCCTCCTCCAAGGCCGCGTCGGACGCCCGCCGGGCATCCCGGGCAGTGCGGTCGGCGGCGTCGCGCGCGGCGTCGGCGGCCGCGACGCGCTCGCCGGCGGCCGCCACTGCGGACGCGGCCGCGGTCTCCGCGCCCGCCGCCTCGGCGCTGGCGGCGATCAGGGCGTCGCGCCGGTTGCGCTGCTCGAGGATGCGCTCCTCCCCGCCCTCCGGCACCTGCCGAAGCTCGCGGCGGGCCCCGAACCACACCCGTCCGGCGCGCGTCACCGCCGTCCCGGCGAAGCCGCCCGGGAGCGCCGCGAGGTCGTCGACGACCCAGGCATCGGCGACCAGGGCCGACGCGAGCGCAAGTGCCGACGCGTCGCCGCCGCGGAGCCGGTCGGCGAGTGGCTCGGCGCCGGGGACGGGCGGGGCGGAGACGCCGCGGGCTGCGCCCGGGCTGCCGTCGCGGGCACCGGGACCATCCGCGGGCGCCGGCGCGACGATGGCGCTGCCGCCGTCGGCGCCCGCGCGGTCCAGGAGGGCGGTGCCCGCCGGCAGGTCGGGGGCGATGCCGGCCCGGAGGCGGCCGTCGAGGGCGGCGGCCAGCGCGAGCTCGTAGCCGGGCTCGACCTGCAGGCCGTCGGCGAGCGAGCGGGCGCCGCCCGGCGCGCCTCCCCGCATCCGCAGGAACTGGTTGGCCGCAGCGAGGTCGGCGCCGACCGAGGCAGCCGCGCGCCGTGCCTCCTCCGCGGCGCGCTCGGCGGCCCGCCGGGCCTCCCGGGCCGCGTCGGCGGCGGCATCGGCCTCGGCGAGGGCCGCTCCGGCAGCGGCGACCGCCGCGTCGCGTTCGGCCACCGCCGCCGCGGCCGCGGCCCGCGCTGCTTCGAGGGATTCGAGGTCACGAGCCAGGCGGGCCGCCCCGTCCTCGGCCAGCGCCGCCAGTTCGGCCTCCAGCGCCGCGATCCGGGCGCCGGCGCCGGGGTCGTCGGCGTCGGCGGCCTCGGCCGCCGCGAGCACCTCACCCTCGGCGGCGAGCGCGGCCGCCCGCGCCGTCGCCGCCGCGCCAGCCGCCCGCGCCTGCTCGAGCCGCAGGCCGATCCGCTCCGCTGCGGACTGGGCCGCGAAGGCCCGACGCGCGAGCGCGTCGCGGCGCTCGCTGCGCTGCGCCAGCGCGGCTTCGCACGCCTCGCGCCGGGCCGCCACCTCGGCGAGCGCGCGTTCGACGGCGTCGCGCTCGGTCCGGGCCGCGACCGCCCGCGCCTCGGCGGCAGCGAGGTCCGCGCGGGCCGCGCGCACGTGGTCGCGGGCCAGCGTCCAGCGGGCCTCGGCGGACTGGCGCTCGAGGCGCTCGTGCAGCTCGGCGGCCTCGGCCTGGCGCTTGAGCGGCCGCAGCCGCGAGCGGGCCTCGCGCTCGACGTCCAGCGCGCGGTCGAGGTTGTCCTGCGTGCGGTCGAGCTTGAGCTGGGCGCGGCGGCGGCGCTTGCGGTGCTTGCCGAGACCCGCCGCCTCCTCGATGAGCGCGCGGCGGTCCCGCGGCTTCGACGTCACCACTGCCTCGACGCGGCCCTGGGACACGACCGAGTGCATCTCCTTCCCCAGGCCCGTGTCGGACAGCACTTCGAGCACGTCGACGAGACGGCAGCGCGCGCCGTTGAGCCGGTACTCGCCCTCGCCGGACCGGTCGAGGCGCCGGAAGATCGAGATCTCGGAGAACTCGCTCGGGAACGCGCCGTCGCCGTTGTCGAGCACGACCTCG
>CAZEKK010000296.1:1626-3474 GCA_964512905.1 uncultured Solirubrobacteraceae bacterium | reverse complement strand
GCTCGAGGGTGCCGAGCACCGGCGCGAGCGTCGTGAACGGATACGCCGCCACCTTCGGCGCGGCCCGGGTCAGCCGCGCCAGCAACGACGACTTGCCGGCGTTCGGCAGGCCGACGAGGCCGACGTCCGCCAGCAGCTTGAGCCGCAGCTCGAGCCAGCCGTCGTCGCCGGTGAGGCCGCGCTCGGCGAATCGCGGCGCCTGGCGGGTCGGCGTGGCGAAGTGCTTGTTGCCCCGCCCGCCCGGCCCGCCGCGGGCGACGACGGCCCGCTGCCCCGGCGTCACGAGATCGAAGACGGCGCCGTCGTCCGCCGTCGCTTCGGTGCCCGGCGGAACGGCGATCTCGAGATCGCCGCCGGCGGCGCCGTGCCGCAGCGCCCCCTGCCCGTGGCCGCCGCGGCGAGCCGCGTAGCGGGTGCGCCGCCGGAAGGACTGCAGGTCTCGCAGCGAGTCGTCGCAGACGAGGACGACGTCCCCGCCGCGCCCGCCGTCGCCGCCGTCGGGCCCGCCCTTGGGGACGTGCGCCTCCCGGCGAAAGCTCAGGCAGCCGTCGCCGCCGGCGCCGGCCTGGACGTGGATCTTCGCGCGATCGGTGAACATGAGCTGGCGCGCCGCTGCCGGCCGCGCCCGCGACAATGCTGGCAGGTGCGGGGTCGTCCGCCCCGCCATCCCCCGACGAAAGGCCCCGCCGTGCCCGACTCCGACGACAAGGTCTTCCTCATCACCGGCGCGTCCACCGGCATCGGCGCCGCCACCGCGCGCCAGGCCGCGGCGGCGGGCCACCGGCTGGTCCTGGGCGCCCGCAGCGAGGACAAGCTCGCGGCGCTCGCGGCCGAACTCGGCGGCCCGGACCGGGCGATCGCCGTGCGCTGCGACGTGACCGAATGGAGCGACCAGCAGGCGCTCGCCGCCCGCGCCCGCGAGGCGTTCGGCCGCATCGACGTCGTGTTCGCCAACGCGGGCTTCGGCGCCAAGCGCGGATTCCGCGAGGGCACGGGCGAGTCCGTCGAGCACTGGCGCGAGATGGTGCTCACGAATGTCTACGGCGCCGCGCTGACCATCCGTGCGACGTTCGACGACCTCGTCGCGACCAAGGGCCACCTCCTGCTCACGAGCTCGATCGCCGGGCGCCGTGCGATGCCGGGCTCGCTGTACTCGAGCACGAAGTGGGCCGTGACCGGGATGGGCGAGTCGGTCCGCCAGGAGTTCGACGGCACCGGCGTGCGGGTCACGCTGATCGAGCCGGGCATGGTCGACACGCCGTTCTTCGACAACCGGCCCACGGGCGCGCTCGCGGCCGACGACATCGCCGCGGCGGTCATGTACGCCGTCGGGCAGCCGCCGCACGTCGACGTCAACGAGCTGCTGATCCGCCCGGTGGCGCAGAGCGTCTGATTCCGCCCCGTCGCGCAGAGCGCCCGATTCCGCCCCGTCGCGCAGAGCGCCCGATTCCGCCCCGTCGCGCCAAGCGCCGATTCCGCCCCGTCCGCAGAGCGCCCGATTCCGCCCCGTCGCGCAGAACGCCCGATTCCGCCCCGTCGCGCAGAGCGCCCAGATGGGTGCTCACGGGAGCACGCGCGTGGCTGGGCGACCGCTGGCGGCGGCCGCCCAGGGCGCAGATCCGACGGCATGCCCGAGGCATGCCGGGGAGGAGAACGCCGGCTGGATGCCGCGGCGGGCTGGGGAGGGGCGGCGCGGCCCGCCAGAATCGGATGCCGCTGCAGCGCAGCGGCAACCCGCGTTGGCGGCGCCCGCAGTTCTGCGCGTGTCACGACGCCGTGCCGTGGTGAAGCGGGCGCCGCGATGGCGTGATGGCCGGCCCTGCCTTCAGCCTGGGCCTGCACCGTCGC
>CAZEKK010000296.1:0-1526 GCA_964512905.1 uncultured Solirubrobacteraceae bacterium | reverse complement strand
CGGAACCGCAGCAGCCCGCCATCGCGGGATCGCAGCGGCCCGCCGCGAGGCGGCTCGCGTCAGTCCTCGACGACGGAGATCACGCGACCGCGGCGGCCAGTCGTGAACTCGACGCGCCCGGCCCGGGCGGCGTAGATCGTGTCGTCGCGCCCGATTCCGGCGCCGTCGCCGGGCCGGAAGCGTGTGCCGCGCTGGCGGACGATGATCTCGCCGCCGGTCACGGCCTGGCCGGCGAAGACCTTCACGCCCAGGCGCTTGGCGTTGGAGTCGCGTCCGTTGCGGCTGGAGCCCAGCCCCTTCTTGTGCGCCATCAGGCAGTCGCCTCCTCGGGGGCCGGCGTCTCGGCCGGCGCGTCGTCCTTCGGCGCCGCCGCCGTCTTGGCCGCCGGCTTGCGGGACAGCAGCTTGACCTCGGTGATCTCCAGGCGGGTGAGCTCCTGGCGGTGGCCGGTGCGGCGCTTGTAGCCGCGCTTGGGCTTGTACTTCAGGACGACGAGCTTGGGTCCGCGCTGGTGGCCCAGCACCTTGGCCGAGACCTTGACCTTCGCGAGGTCGTCGCCGTCGACCAAGCCGTCCTCGCCGCGGAACAGCAGCGGCTCGAGGGCGACGGTGTCGCCCTCCTCGGCCGCCAGCCGCTCGACGAGCAGGCGCTGGCCGGGCTCGACGCGGTACTGCTTGCCGCCGGTCTTGACGATTGCGTAGGTCATGGTCACTCCGCCCCGCCGCCGGCCTCGCCGGCCGTGCCGGCGGTGGCACGGGAACGGCGCCTGCCGCCCCTGCGGCCTCGGCGCCGAGCGGCGGATTGTACGTCATCGCCGCCGTCGCCGTTGGCGGCCGCCGGCTGCCCGACGATCGACGCGGTGGCCGCCGTTCGGCCCACCTCCTCGATCTCGACGAGGTGCTTCTCCCCCACGAAGCGGCCGCCGCCGCGCACGGAGATGATGTAGCCGTCGATCTTGGCGACGGCGTCGTCGACGTCGTACATGTGCGGCTCGACGATCTGCACGAGCACCTGCTCGCCCTCACGAAACGGCAGCGCCCGCTCCTCGACCGCCGCGCGGGTGCCGCGGAAGATGATGTCGAGGTGGCCGAGGGGCAGGCCCTCGGAGCCCTCGAAGTGGAAGCGCTTGCCGGTGTCGGCCTCGAGCTCGGCCAGCACGCGGGAGCCGCCGCCGGTGAACTGCGCGCTGACGCGCGGGTTCATCTGGACGAGGAACGCCTCGTCGCGGGCGTCGCGCACCAGCTCGCGCAGCTTGCGCTCGAACTCGATCGCGATCGTCTCCTCGGAGCGGATCACGCCCTGGCCGTCGCAGGCGGGGCAGCGCCGGGTCATGATCTCGCGCACGCCCTCGGTGACGTTCTGGCGCGTCATCTCGACCAGGCCGAGCGGCGAGATCTCGACCACGAACGTCTTCGTCTTGTCGGTGTCGAGCGCCGCGCGCAGCGTCTTGAGGACCGCGTCGCGGTTGCGGGCCCGCGCCATGTCGACGAAGTCGATGACGATGATCCCGCCGATGTCCCGCAGCC
>CAZEKK010000295.1:0-3488 GCA_964512905.1 uncultured Solirubrobacteraceae bacterium | reverse complement strand
TCGATGTTGTCCTTGGGCATCGAGGCGTCGCGAGCCTTCTGGACGGCGTTGTAGAGGGCGGCGTTGCTGTCGGGGTCCCCCCCGCCCTCTCGCGCGGCGACCGTGATCGCCCGGGCCAGCTTCGTGAAGGCCTGCCCGCGGCGCGCGTCGACGATCGCCTTCTTGTGCTTGATCGATGCCCACTTGGAGTGGCCGGCCATGGGCGACAGTCTAGGCGCGCCCGCGCGCGACCGTCCGGCGGCGCGGCGACACTGGCCCGGCATGTCCGGGCCCGGCCTGAACGACCTCCTCGAGATCACCGAGTCCGCGCTGACCGTGCGCCAGCTCGACACCGTGCGGCTGCTGCGGGTTGATCCAGGCGCCGCCGCCGCGCCGATCGCGCTGACGATGGAGCAGCTCGACTTCGACGTGGCGCCGCTCGACGACGAGCCGCCGCGCCGCTACGTCCGGCGCGCGGATCTCGGCGGTGCCGCCACCGTCGCCGACGCCGCGCAGCCGATCACGGCCGAGCTGCTCGTGACCGCCGACCTCGGCCTCGCCGACGGCGTCAAGCGGCTCGCGGGGCAGCGGTTCTTCTTCGTGCTCGACGGCGACGTGGTGCGCGGGATCGTGACGCGCGCCGATCTCCAGCGCCCGGCGGTGAGCATGGTGGCGCTCTCCTTCGTCCTGCTCGCTGAGGCCGGGCTGTCGCGGCTCATCGATCAGGCGTGGCCGCAGGACGCGTGGCTGGAGGAGCTGACCGAGCGCCGGGCGGCGGCGGTGCGGGAGGTCTTCGAGTCGCGGCGGCTGCGCAACACCGAGATCGGCCTGCTCGAGTGCCTGAACCTCGACGACCGGCTGCGCCTCGCCGAGCGCTCCGCCGCGATGCGCGAGCAGCTCGGGCATCCGAGCCGGACCGGCTTCAAGCGCTGGTCCGAGCAGCTCAAGCGCCTGCGCGACCCGCTCGCCCACGGCGGCGACCTGCTCTCGGCCACGACCGACGCCGACCAGGCGATCGCGCTCTTCACCGGCGTGATGGAGTTCGCCGAGCGGGCGTGGGGGCCGGGGCCGGGCGCCTAGCCTGGCCCGGGGGGGGCCGGGGCGTAGCCTTAGCTCGCCAGCAGCCCCGGGTGCTCCCGATACCAGGCCACGGTCCGCACGAGGCCGTCCTCGAGGCCGACCGCGGGCGTCCATCCGGTGAGCGAGCGCAGCTTGGACGCGTCGACGTACTGGCGGTCGATCTCCCCGGGCGGCACGCCGTCGCCGCGCACGTCGGGCTCGACGTTGGCGCCAGCGGCGGCGCACACGGCGCGCACCACGTCGAGGACCGAGATCGGGACGCCCGAGCCGGCGTTGAAGGCCTCGCCGCACGCGCCCTCGCCGTCGAGCGCGTCGGCGATCGCGAGGTAGGCGGCCACGCCGTCCTCGACGTAGATCCAGTCGCGCTGGGGCGAGCCGTCGCTGCGCAGGACCGGCGCCCGGCCCGCCAGCGCCGCCGCCACGGCCTCGGGGACGAGCCGCGAGCGGTTCTGGTCCCCCCCGCCGTAGAGGTTCGCGAAGCGCGTGATCGCCACCCGCAGCCCGTAGGTGTGCCAGTAGGACCGGGCGATGAGGTCGGCGGCCGCCTTCGAGGCCTCGTAGGGCGCCTGCGGCAGCAACGGCGCCTCTTCGCGGTAGGGCAGCGCCGGCTGCGGCCCGTAGGCCTTGTCGGACGCCGCCACGACGGTGCGCGGGATCTCGCGCAGCCGGCAGGCCTCGAGGACCGTCCAGGTGCCCAGCACGTTGGCCTCGAACGTCTCGGCGGGCGCCGCGCGGGCCGGCCCCACGAGCGTCTGGGCCGCGAGGTGGAAGACGGTGTCGATCGCGTGGGCGTCGAGCGCGGGCCCGATCGCGTCCGGATCGGTCACGCTGCCGTGCACGACCGCGCAGTCGCGCTCGGTGCCCTCCAGGCGCAGCGCCGACGGGGCCCCGTCGTAGTCGAGCACCGTGACGCGGTCCCCGCGGGCGAGGAGCGCCTTGACCAGCCACGAGCCGAGCAGGCCGTAGGCGCCGGTCACGAAGACCGACCGGCCGCTCACCGCCACAGCTTCCACGGGGCGTCGCCGGCGCCCCACAGATCCTCGAGGAGCGTCTGGTCCTTGTAGGTGTCCATGCAGTCCCAGAAGCCGGTGTGCCGATAGGCCCGCAGCTGGCCGTCGGCGGCGAGCCGCTCGAACGGGCGGCGCTCGAGCACGCTGTCGGCGCCGAGCAGGTCGAGCACTCCGGGCTCGAAGCAGAAGAAGCCGCCGTTGACCCAATGCTCGGACCGCGGCTTCTCGCGAAAGCCGCGGATTCGTCCGGCGTCGTCGACCTCCGCCACGCCGAACTGCAGCGTCGGCCGCACGACCGTGATGGTCGCCAGCGTCCCGCCGTCGCGGTGCTCGGCGATCAGGGCGCGCAGGTCGATGTCCGCGACCCCGTCGGAGTAGGTCGCGCAGAAGGTGCCGCCGCGGACGTGGTCGGCGACGTGGGCGATCCGCCCGCCGGTCGGCGTGTCGGCGCCGGTGTCCACGCACTGCACCGCGACGCCCGCCGGCCACTCCTGCGCCGCGGCGAACTCGGCGATCTGGTCGCCGCGGTAGCCGGTGCAGAGGATGAACCGGCGGAACCCCTGGACGGCGTAGATCTGGATCACGTGCCAGAGGATCGGCCGGCCGCCGATCTCGACGAGGGGCTTCGGAATCGCGCGCGTGCGCTCCTGCAGACGGGTGCCGCGCCCGCCGCAGAG
The DNA here is from genome assembly GCA_964512905.1 of uncultured Solirubrobacteraceae bacterium. GTDB lineage: Bacteria > Actinomycetota > Thermoleophilia > Solirubrobacterales > Solirubrobacteraceae > CANJIV01. The sequence continues at coordinate 742 of CAZEKK010000295.1, read as the reverse complement.
GATCACGACGGTGTCAACCACGCCCGGTCCCATTGGGGGCGGCAGCATACGCGGCGGCGGCCGGCCTCGTAGGATGCCGTCCGTGCCCGCCGCCCCGCCTCCGGAGATCTTCAAGGCCTACGACGTGCGGGGCCTGTACGGCGACCAGATGGACGGCGACGCCGCCGAGCAGATCGGCCGCGCGTTCGCCCGCGTGATCGCCGGCCTGGAGGGCAGGCCCGCCGCCGATCTGCGGATCGGGCTGGGCCGCGACATGCGCCTCACCGCGCCCGAGATGGCCGGCCGCTACGCCGCCGGGATGGCCGCCGAGGGCGCGACCGTGCTCGACGCCGGCATGGTGGGGACCGAGATGCTCTACTACCTCGTCGGCTCGGAGGACCTCGACGGCGGCCTCATGTGCACCGCCTCGCACAACCCGAAGGCCTACACCGGCGCCAAGCTGGTCAAGCGCGGCGCGATCGCGCTGTCGGGCGACGCCGGCATCCAGGACGTCCGCCGCCACATCGAGGCCGGCCTCGGGCCGGCGCCGGGCGGCGGATCGGTGCAGGCGGTCGACATCGCCGAGGCCTTCCGCGCCGCCGCGCTGGCCTTCATCGACCCTGCGGCGGTCCGACCGCTCAAGGTCGTGGTGGACGGCGGGAACGGCATGGCCGGGCCGATGGTCGGGCCGCTGCTCGAGGCGCTGGGCCTTGACCTCGTCACGGCCTACTGGACGCCCGACGGCGAGTTCCCCGACCACGAG
>CAZEKK010000294.1:1230-3506 GCA_964512905.1 uncultured Solirubrobacteraceae bacterium | reverse complement strand
CTGGCGGGTCAACGCCTCGGGACAGCCGGCACAGTAGACCCCGCGCCTCGCCCAGTGTCAGCGGCGGGCGTACTTGCCGATCTTGGAGTTCTCGTAGGCGACTTCCAGAGATTGCTGGGAGACGATCATGTTGTCGTCGAGCGCGTCCACCAGCTTCTTCTTAGGATCGCGAAAACCGACCTTGCCCTCGATGGAGGGATAAAGCGGCGTGGCGTTGGGCGGTGCAGCGGTCCTTGCCCTTCACCAGCGGCGGCAGGTTGTGCATCCACGAGTTGTTCGAGCGAAGCTGCCGGCGCCCGATGAGGACCATCCCGCCGTTGGCGGTGCGGCCGAGTGCCGCAGCCAGCCGGGGGACGTCGGCGACGATCGCCTCCGGGGCCAGTTCGATCCTGCCGCTCGGCGTGCGCAGCGCCTCGGGGATGCGCGGCGCGAGCGGTCCGAGGTCGATGCCGTGCGGGGCCGCCTCGAGCTTCGCGAGCGTCAGCCCCTCGGGGTCGGCGCCGAAGCCGTCGCCGTACGGGCCGGCGCGGAGCAGGAGGTCGAGCATCCGCTCGATCCCGGCGCGGTCGTCCAGCGCTGCGAGGATCTCGTTCGCGTCGCGCCCGGCGATCCGCGACCCCTCGTCGGCGACCTCGCGCTGGACCGCCTGGGCGGCCACGAAGGCGTCGAAGGCCTCGAGATCGACGTCCGGCCCCTGGCCGGCGGCCACACCGGCGAGCCGCAGCAGGGTCAGCCACTCGTCGGGCACGCCGGGGTCGGGCGGGAGCGCCGGCGGCGACCAGTTGGCCACGTTGCGCACCGCGAACTGGTAGAGGGCCAGGTCGTAGTGGGCCCGCTGCATCGGCGAGGGGGCCGGGAGGATCACGTCGGCGTGGCGCGTGGTCTCGTTGACGTAGATGTCGATGCTGACCATGAACTCCAGCGAGGCGAGCGCCGCCGCCAGGCGCCCGCTGTTCGGCGTGCTCACGGCGGGATTGCCGGCAATCGTGACCAGGGCGCGGATCTGCCCCTCGCCGGGCGTCTCGATCTCCTCGGCCAGGCAGGCGACCGGCAGCTCGGCGAGCACCTCGCCGAGGCCGCGGACGCGGCTCGTCCAGCGACCGAAGCGCGTCCCGCGCCCGCGTCCGGGGGCGCCCGAGGCGTTGCGCGCGCCCGCCGCCGCCTTCGGGAACATCGCCCCGCCGGGCTTGTCCAGGCAGCCCGCGAGCACGTTGACGACGTCCACGAGCCAGCTGGCGAGCGTTCCGAACTCCTGCGTGCAGGTGCCGATGCGCCCGTAGACGGCCGCCCGGTCGGCCGCCGCCAGTTCGCGCGCCATGCGGCGGATGTCGTCGGCGGCGATCCCGGTCGCCGCGGTGACCGCCTCGGGTGCGAACGGCTCAGCCAGGGCGAGCACCTCGTCCACGCCGGCGACGTGGCCGGCGACGGCGCCGGGGTCGACGAGGCCCTCGGCGCCGAGCACGTGCACGAGGCCGAACAGCAGCAGTGCGTCGGTCCCGGGCCGGATGAAGTGGTGCTCGTCGGCCTCCTCGGCGGTCCGGCTGCGGCGCGGGTCGATCACGACCACCTTCCCGCCGCGCGCCCGGATCGCCCGCAGCCGGCCGCGCATGTCGGGCGCGGTCATGAGGCTGCCGTTGGAGGCGAGCGGGTTGGCGCCGAGGATCACGAGGTGATCGGTGCGGTCGACGTCGGGGACCGGCACCGTGAACGGGGTCCCGAACATCAGGCCTGCGGAGACGTGCTTGGGCATCTGGTCGACGGTGCTGGCCGAGAAGACGTTCTTCGAGCCCAGCGCCCGCAGGAACACCCGGCCGTAGATCGTTGCCGAGAGGTTGTGCGCGGACGGGTTGCCGAGGTAGGTGCCGACGGCGTCGCGGCCGTCGCGGGCGAGGATCGCCGAGAGGCGCTCGTCGATCAGCGCGAACGCCTCGTCCCAGGACACCGGCTCGAACGTCCCGTCGTCGCGCCGGCGCAGCGGCGTGCGCACGCGGTCCGGGTCCTCGTGCAGCGCCTTGATCCCGAAACCCTTGGGACAGATGAAGCCGCGGCTGAAGACGTCGTCGCCGTCCCCGCGCACGCCGGCGATCACGCCGTCCTCGAGGGTGATCTCCAGTCCGCACGTCGCCTCGCAGAACGGGCAGGTGCGGATCGCGGTCGCGGTGCTCACGTCGTCTCCTCGGTCGCCGGTCGCGGGCCATGCTACCTCCGGGCGGCGGGGTCCCGGCGCGCACGGCGGGCTCCGCCGCCGTCGATGGCCGTCGCCCTGGTTGCGCTCG
>CAZEKK010000294.1:0-1130 GCA_964512905.1 uncultured Solirubrobacteraceae bacterium | reverse complement strand
GCGCCGCGTCGTCGATGGCGCTGTGGCACGCGGAAGGTTCAGGACCGCTCGGTCGCCGGCGGCAAGCTGGCGAACGGAACCGTCGGCGCCACGCAGCGCGGCAGCGGCGGCGTCACGCACTCCAAGCTCGGCGGCGCGGGCTACCGCAGCGCCGCGGCGGCGCAGGCGCTTGCCCGCAGCGCCCGGTCGATGCCGGCGTCGTCGACATCGAGGTGGGTGACCGCGCGCACGCCCCCGCCGCTGGCGGCGCCCATATGCACACCCTCGGCCTCGAGGCCGTCGAGGAAGGCAGCGGTGTCGGCGACATCGAAGATGACGATGTTCGTCTCGACCGCCGCCGGATCGAGGTCGATCCCGGGGATCGCCGCGAGCCCGTCGGCCAGGCGCCGCGCCCGGGCGTGGTCCTCGGCGAGACGGTCGACGTGGTGGTCGAGGGCGTGCAGCGCGGCCGCGGCGACGATGCCCGACTGGCGCATCGCCCCGCCGAGCATCTGCTTGTGGCGCCACGCCTCCTCGATTAGCGCGTGCGACCCGGCCAGGCAGGCGCCAACCGGCGCGCCCAGGCCCTTGGAGAAGTCGATCCACGCGGTGTCGAACCCGGCCGCATAGCGTGCCGCCGGCACGCCGGAGGCGACGACCGCGTTGAGCAGGCGCGCCCCGTCGAGATGTGCCCGCAACCCCCGCTCGCCGGCGATCGCCAGGACCGCGTCGACGGTCTCGAGCGGCCAGATCCGCCCGCCGCCCATGTTCGAGGTCTGCTCGACGGACACCAGCCGGGTGCGGGGCGCATACCGATTCCCAGGGGCGCGGATCGCAGCCGCGAGCGCCGTGGCGGAGAAGATCCCGCCCTCGCCGTCGAGCGTCCGCACCATCGCGCCGGCGAGGTCGGCGGGCGCGCCGGCCTCGTAGTTCACGGGATGGGCGGTCCGGTGCAGCAGCACCTCGTCGCCGCCGCGGCGGATGTGCAGCCGGAAGGCGATGACGTTGCACATCGTTCCCGAGGGGAGGAACAGCGCGGCTTCGTGGCCGAGCAGGTCGGCGACCCGCTCCTGCAGGGCCCGCGTCGTGGGGTCGTCGAACTTCTGCTCGTCGCCGACCTCCGCGGCGGCGATCGCCTGGCGCATCGCCGC
>CAZEKK010000293.1:0-3513 GCA_964512905.1 uncultured Solirubrobacteraceae bacterium | reverse complement strand
GCGTCGTCGAGGTGGGACTGCGGCTTGCGGGCGCGGTCCCGGTAGTAGTTCGCCGCGAGGTTGTGGGCGATCCGGATCAACCACGGTCGCAGCGGGCGACCGTTGGACTCGCGCTGGGCGCGCTCGAAGTGCCGGTAGGCCTGCAGGAAGGTCTGCTCGGTCAGATCCTCGGCGTCGTGGTGGTTTCCGACGCGGTAGTACGAGTAGCTGTAGACGTCGCGCAGGTGCGCCTTGTACAGCTCCGAGAACTCCCGGTCGAGCTGCGCCTTGTCCTTGGTCGCGGCTTCCACCCATGGGAGGCTACCCGCGTCAGGCGGCGCGCACGCGCGGGCGCGCCGGTTCCGGGGCAGTGAGGCCTGCCCGCCAGGCCTCCGGATCGATGCGCCCCTGGACCAGATCGGCGAGCGCGTCGACGGTCGGGGCGGCCACGCCGGCGTCGTGCATGGCTTCCGCCAGGAGCGGGATCGCGTCGACGGCCTCCGCCGCCTGGCCGAGCATCGGCTGGACCTCTCCGGCCGGCAGGCCGGTGGCGATCAGCTCGCCTGCGCGGCGGTTGCGGCTGCCGGTCGCGAGCACGGTGGCGACGAGGTCGCCGGCGCCAGCGAGGCCCGCCATCGTCTCGGAGCGCCCGCCCTGCGACCGGGCGTAGGCATCGACCTCGGCGAGGACCTTGCCGGCCACGGCCCCCGCAGCATTCGGACTGCCCGCGCCGGCCGCAGCCGCGGCGAGCGCCGCCGCGTTCTTCGCGCAGGCGGCGAGCTCGGTCCCGGCGACGTCGCTGGTGACGCTGGCGTCGAGGGAGGCGGCGTGCAGCACGCCGGCGATCTGGCGGGCGAAGCCGGCGTCCAGCGACGCCGCCACGAGCGACGCGCCGCCCGCCACGGCATCGGCGGCGTGCGACGGGCCGGCGAGCACGGCCACGGCGCGGGCGCCCGCCCGATCGGCGACGTAGGCGCCCGGTCGCGCGCCGTGCGGCGGCACGAGACCCTTGGTGACGACGAGGACGCCCGATCGCGCGGGGATGGCCGGCCCGTGGGCCGCCAGCACGGTCGGCAGCTCGCGCGCCGGCACGGCGAGGCAGACGAGGTCCTGGCCGGCGAGCACCGCCTCCTCTGCGGCGACGGGCCGCACGGCCTCCGGCAGCGCCACCCCCGGAAGGTAGGTCGCGTTGACCCCGTCACGGGCGAGCGCCGCCGCCTGGGCGTGGCTGCGGCAGGCCAGGTCGACCTCGAGCCCGGCCCGGGCCAGGAGCACGGCCAGGCCGGTGCCCCAGGCCCCGCCCCCGATCACGGTCGCGCGACGCAGCGGCGGCAGGCCGCCGAGCCACTCCCACTGGAGCATCACGCACGGCCAGATGCGGTCCGTCACCGCCGCGGCAAGCTCCTGCGAGGGCTCGGCAACGCGCGGGAACCGCAGCGCCGCGCCGGCCCGGATCCGGACCTTGTGCGGGCGGATGCGCCAGCCCCGGCGGACGGCCTCGGTCCCGATCACGGCGACCGGCACGACCGGAGCGCCCGACTCGAGCGCGAGGCGGCCGACGCCGCGCCTGGGGTCGGCCAGCGATCCGGGCCGGATGCGCGTGCCCTCCGGGAAGATCACGACGCAGTCGCCTCGCGCGAGAATCGCGTGCGCCGTCGTCAGCATGTCCTGGTCGGAGGCCCCGCGCCGCACCGGGAACGCGCCGAGGGAGTTCAGCAGCCAGGCCACGAACGGATGCCGGAACAGCTCCTCCTTGGCGACGTAGTAGATCGGCCGGCGGGCCATCGTGCCGATGACGAACGGATCCAGGAACGAGCGGTGGTTGGCCGCGAAGATGACCGGACCGTCGGCCGGGATGTGCTCGCGCCCGACCCGCGACAGGCGGAAGTAGAGATGGAAGACCGGCTGCAGGATCGCCCGGGCCGTCCAGTACACGAACGGGTTCACGCCGCGATTCCGCGCTCGGCTGTGGAGGCGCTCGAGATCCATCCCCACCCGACAACCCCGGCGGGCAGGGCGCGTTACAGTGGGGGCCCTGATGGCCATCGATCGCGCCCGCACGCTTCGTGGAGCCCTCGCCGGCGCCGTCGCCGCCGGGATCTGGGCCGTCCAGCAGCCGCTCGACAAGGCGCTGTGGCGCTCGCGCTACGACGACGTCGAACTGCTCGGCAAGCTCGTCACGCGCGGCCCGGCCTGGCCGGTCGTCGGCACCGCCATGCACCTCCAGAACGGGGCCCTCTTCGGCGCCGTCTACGCCAACCTCGCACCCCTCATGCCGATTCCCCCGTGGGCGCGCGGCCCGGTCGCCGGCCTCGCCGAGCACGTGGCGCTGTGGCCCCTCGGCCGCCTCACCGACCGGTTCCATCCGGCCCGGGAGGACCTGCCGCCGCTCACCGGCGACCGGCGCGCCTACGCGCAGGCCGCCTGGCGGCACCTGCTCTTTGGCCTCGTGCTCGGCGAACTGGAGCGGCGGCTCAACCCGCCCGAGCCGGAACTGCCGGAGTTCGAGGTGATGGTGTCCTCGAACGGCCACGGCAATCTCGAGCACGCCGTGGCCGCCGGGCCGGCCTCCTGAGCGCGCGCGTCCTCATCACCGGCGTCACGGGCTTTGCGGGCAGCCACCTCGCCGCCGCCTGCGCGGCGGAAGGCGACGAGGTCGCGGGGTTGTCGCGCAGCGGAGGGCCGTGGCTCGCGGTCGACCTGCTCGACGCCGCCGCCGCCGCCCGGGCGGTGCGGGACACGCGCCCCGCCGTCGTCTACCACCTCGCCGCGCTCGCCTCGGTCGCGCGCTCCTGGGAGGACCCGGTCGCCGTGCTCACCGCCAACGTGGCGGCGGCGCTGAACCTGCTCGAAGCCGTGCGGGCCGAGGCGCCGGCCGCCCGTGTGGTGATCGGGTCCAGCGGCGAGGTCTACGGGCCGCCCGCCACGCTGCCGGTCACCGAGGAGGCCGGCCTGCGCCCGCAGAATCCCTACGCGGTGTCGAAGGCCAGCGCCGACCTGCTCGGCGGCCTGTACGCCGACGCTCACGGGCTCCACGTCGTCCGCGCCCGTGCCTTCAACCACGCCGGCCCCGGCCAGACCGACACCTTCGCGGTGGGGTCGTTCGCCCGCCAGGTCGCCGAGGGGCTGGCCGCCGGCCGCCGGCCAGTGCGGGTCGTGACCGGGGAGCCCGACACACGGCGCGACTTCACTGACGTCCGGGACGTGGTTCGCGCCTACCGGATGCTCGCCGACGCCCCGGCCGGGATCTACAACGTCGCCTCCGGCGTCTCGCGTTCGGCGCGCGACCTCGTCGCCCGGCTGGGCGCGGTCGCGGGAGTCGAGATCGAGCACGTCGTCGATCCGGCGCTCGTGCGCCCGCACGAGGTGTCGGACATCCGCGGATCCCACGCGCGGCTGACCGCCGCCACCGGATGGGAGCCCCGCATCCCGCTCGACACGACGCTCGCCGACGCGGTGGCGTGGTGGCGTGAGCGCCTGGCGGGCGGCGAGCAGTCGTAGCACCCGCCCCGCTGCCGCGCCGACGCGCGCCCG
>CAZEKK010000292.1:1173-3516 GCA_964512905.1 uncultured Solirubrobacteraceae bacterium | reverse complement strand
GTGATCACCGTCACCGAGTTCACCGACCCCGGCTGTCCCTACGCCTTCTCCGCCGAGCCGTGCCGGTGGCGGCTGCGATGGCTCTACGAGGGCCGCCTCGACTGGAATCGGCGGATGGTCGTGCTCTCGGAGTCGCCCGAGGAGTACGAGGCCCGCGGCACGACCCCGGCCACGCAGGTCAAGGGCCTGCGGCGCCTGCAGCGCAGCCACCGGATGCCGATCGACGCCCGCGAGCGGCCGCGGATGCACGCGACGGCCCCGGCCTGCCGCGCCGTCGTGGCCGCACGGCGCCACGCGCCCGACGGCGGGGCGCGGCTGCTGCGGCTGCTGCGCGTGCTCACGATGGCCGGCGCGCTGCTCGACGAGCCGGGCACGCTCGATCGCGCCGCCGAGATGTCCGGGCTCGATCCCAGGCTCGTGCGCGCGTGGATGGCCGAGCCGGAGACCGAGGCCGCGCTGCGCGCCGACATGGAGGCGGCACGCCACCCCTCGCCGGCGGCGCTGGTGCTCGATCACCGCCTCGCGAAGACCGATCAGGGCCACCGCTACTCCTGCCCGTCCTATGTCTTCGAGACCGCGCACGGGCGCTTCGACGTGCCGGGCTTCCGCCCGGTCGAGGCCTACGAAGTGATCCTGGCCAACCTCGCGCCGGACGTCCCGCGACGGCCGGCGCCGGCGACGGTCTCCGAGGCGCTGACTTGGGCGGGCGAGCCGCTCGCCACCGCCGAGGTCGCCGCGATCTGCCAGCTGGACTTCGAGGAGGCGCGCGAGGAGCTGGCGCGGGTCGCGACGATCGAGCCGGTCGGCGGCGACGGGTACTGGTCGCTGGCGGACGAGCCCGTGACGGCGGCGACGCTCGTGGCGTAGGGCCCCTACCCGAGCGCCGCCAGCGCCGGCGCCAGGCCCGCCGGCCCGTCGATCACCGCGTCGGCGCCGCGCAGGTCCCCGGCCCCGAACGGGCCGGTGGTCACGGCGATCACGCCGACGCCGTCGGCGCGGGCGCAGGCGATGTCGCGCGGCGTGTCGCCGATGACGACGGTGCGCTCGCGCGGGTGGGGGCGGCCATCGGCGCCGGCGCGGCGGCGGGCGATGGCCGGCAGGTCGGCGCGGTCCTCGCTGTCGGAGCCAAAGCCGCCCTGCCCGTCGGTGAAGTGGTGGCCGATGCCGGCCCGCCGGAGCTTGAGCCGGGCGACGGGCTCCAGGTTGCCGGTCACGAGGGCCAGCCGGTAGGCGCCGCTGGTGCGCAGGTCGTCCAGGAGCGTCGGGATGCCGGGAACGACGTGGCCGGAGAGATCGTCGGGGCACAGCCGCGCGTAGGCGGCGCACGTCGCCGCACGGACGTCGGCGGCCCGGGCGTCGATCCGGTCCGCGGGGACGCCGGCGAGCAGGAGCATCTCGCGGGCGATCTCCAGGTCGGTCCGTCCGGCGGCGGCGACCTTCGGCGCGTCGCGGATGCCGTGGACGTCGGCCAGCGCCGCCCGCAGCGCCGCCGCGTGCTCGGCGCTCGCTCGCTGGACGAGCGTGCCGTCGATGTCGAACAGGAGGAGCAGGTCAGTCACCGGCGGCCTCGGCCTCGGTCAGGACGCGCACGTCGGCACGGTCGATCGGACGCCCCGAGGCGCGCTTCATGGCGATCAGATCGTCGAGGCCGACGACGCGGAACGCCGCCCCGGCGGCCTCGAGCGCCAGCGCCCGGTCCTTCAGCACCGGGTACGCCGCCGCGCCGGGCGGGTCGAGGTGGACGTCGATGCCGCCGGCGCGGGTGTCGAGAACCGTGACGGGGCGGGCGGCGAGCGCGGCGCCCGACGCGGGCCAGTCGGCCCCGTCCTGCGTCGCCCCGAGGGCGGCGAGCGCCTCGGCCAGGCGGGCGAGATTGGCCGGCTCGGAGGATGGCAGCACGTCGAGATCCTGGGTCGTGCGCACGTGGCCGTGGGCCTGCGCTGCGATGCCGCCGATCACGAGGAAGTCGACGTCGTGGGCGGCGAGGGTCCGCAGCAGCGCTGCCGCATCGAGCGGCGCCTCACGCCGCGGCGTCACGGGCGTGGCGGCCGGCCGCAGCCACTTCGCCGGCCAGGCGATTCCAGGTGAAGCCGAGCTCCAGGCGCTCGGCCGGCGTCCGGGACCGCTGCGCGGCGAGGTGGGCGGGGTCGACGGCGAGGTCGGCGCGCGCCGTCCCGAGGGCGAGATCCTCGCCCAGCGCGGCGAGGAGCTCGGCGAGCATCTCGGCGGTCGGTGACGTCTCGCCGCGCTCGATCCGGCTGATTGCCGCCTGCCCGGTCCCCGCCCGGATCGCCAGGCGCGCCTGGCTGAGGCCATGGGCTTCGCGGCGGGCGCGCAGGAAGT
>CAZEKK010000292.1:0-1073 GCA_964512905.1 uncultured Solirubrobacteraceae bacterium | reverse complement strand
CTACCGCTCGAACGACGTCTCGGCGGTGAGCCGCTGCGCGAACGCCGCGATCAGCCGCGCGCAGGCGTCGACGTCGGCCAGCTGCACCATCTCGACCGGCGAGTGCATGTAGCGCAGCGGGATCGAGATCACGCCGGTGGGGACGCCCGCGCGGCTGAGGTGGACCGCGTCGGCGTCGGTGCCGGTCCGTCCCGCGTGCGCCTCGATCGTGAAGGCGATGTCCTCCGCCTCCGCCGCGGCGCACAGGCCCTCGAAGACGTGCGGGTTGATCGTCGAGCCGCGGTCGATCACGGCGCCGGAGCCGAGCAGGTGCTTGCCGACCTCCTTGACGTCGATCCCCGGGGCGTCGGTGGCGTGGGTGACGTCGACGACGATCGCGACGTCGGGCTGGAGCGCGAACGCCGTCGTCGTCGCCCCGGCGAAGGTGATCTCCTCCTGCACGGCGGCGACCGCCACGACGTCGCCGGGGGCGCCGCCGGCGTCGGCGACCAGGCGGGCCGCCTCCAGCGCGATGAAGGCCCCGAGGCGGTTGTCGAGCGAGCGCGAGACGAGGCGGTCGTTGGGGAGTTCGACCGGCTCGCTGGCGATCACCGCGACGTCGCCGATCCGCACCCGCCCGCGGGCCTCGTCGCCGTCCTTGGCGCCGATGTCGATGTGCAGGTCCTTGATCTCGGCGACCTTCTTGCGGTCGTCGGCCTTCAGCAGGTGGATCGGCTTCTTGCCAATCACACCGGCGACCGGCCCCTCGCGGGTGATGAGCTCGACGCGCTGGCCGACGAGGATCTGCGCGTCCCACCCGCCGACCGAGGTGAACCACAGGAAGCCGTCGTCGTCGACGTGGGTGACGATCAGGCCGATCTCGTCGATGTGGCCGACGATCGCGAGCGTCGGGCCGCCGGCGGTTCCGGCCACGCGCGCCATCGAGGAGCCGAGCGTGTCGGCGCTGACCTCGGCGAAGGCGTCGGCCGCCTCGCGCCAGACCAGGGCGGGGGCGGTTTCGTAGCCGGACGGGCCGGGCGCGGTGAGCAGGCGGTGGAGGAGGTCGGGCGTGGGCATGGGCGGGGAGACTACCC
>CAZEKK010000291.1:1557-3589 GCA_964512905.1 uncultured Solirubrobacteraceae bacterium | reverse complement strand
GGCGAGCACCGACGCTATCTCGGCCAGCAGCAGCGGCGAGCTGACCACCTCGAGGCGACCGTCAAGTGCCGCGTCGAGCAGAAGTGCGGACGGCGCGGTCGGCGAGCGGGCGAGGGCCGCGGAGATCAGAACGTTGGCGTCCGCAACGACGCGGATCACGCCGCGCGCTCAGCCCGCGCGGCTCGCAGCTCCTCGGCCACGAGCTGCATGGCAGCGTCTTCGTCGAGATCGCTGCGCGAGCGGATCTGCGCGACCAGCGCGCGCAGATCGAGCGCCCTGACGGCGCGCTCGACGACCTCGCCCTCGGTGACGCGTGCCTCGGCGGCCGACGCCTCCAGCAGGGAGGCAACCTCTTGGTCCAGATCGATCGTGATGCGACGCCGCTGCTTCACACGCGAAGGGTAGCCGCCCCTAGCGGAGCGTGGGGGTGGCGTGACTGGCGGCGCTTCGCCACGAGGCGCGCCTGGGCGAGGCCGCCGGAGGAGGGCCAAGCCCGTGAGTGGCAGGGAGGAGAGCCGCCGGACGGACTCGAACCGTCGACCCCTTCATTACGAGTGAAGTGCTCTACCAGCTGAGCTACGGCGGCGTGCGGCGCGGGGGTGGCCGCGCGCGCCGAAGCATCGTAGCCGCCGGACGCTGAGGCCGCCGAGACGGGCCGCCAGCACGGAGCGGCGCTCCGTATCACGCGTGATACAGTGCCTCCATGGCCGAGGTGAGCATCCGCGACCTCCGCAATCGGGGCGGAGACATCGTGGAGCGCGCCGCCAGCGGGGAGCCGATCACGATCACGCGTGCCGGCACTCCGGTCGCCCAGCTTCGCGCGCTGCCCGGCCGCCCGGTTCCCGCCGAGCGCCTGGTCGAGCGGTGGCGTCGCCTCCCGCCGGTCGACGCCGACGCGCTGCGGGCCGAGCTCGATGCGACGCTGGACGCACGCCTGTGACTGCGCCGGGCGAACGGGCGACGCGGGGCATCCTCGACACCTCGACAGTGATCCGGCTCGGCCAGATCGACGACCCGGCGCTGCTTCCGCAGGAGCCCCTGATCACGACGATCACGCTCGCCGAGCTCTCGGTCGGGCCGCTCGTCGCAACCGACGACCGCGAGCGCTCAGCGCGCCAGGCGCACCTGCAGCAGGCGGAGGCCGACTTCGAGCCGCTCCCGTTCGACGCGCCGGCGGCGCGGGCCTTCGGCCGGGTGGCTGCCTCGCTGCGCCGGGCCGGACGCAAGCCGGCGGCGCGCTCGTACGACGCGATGATCGCGGCCGTCGCGATCGCCGCCGGCCTCCCGCTCTACACCTGCAACCCCCAGGACTTCGAGGGGATCGCGGCGCTCGACGTCGTTCCGGTGCCGGTGCAGCCCGCGCCCTGATCGGCCCGGTGCCGGCCGCACCGGCCGCCGGACGCTCACCCCGCCGCCACGAACCGCGCCGCCGTCCGCCACGGATCGCGGATCAGCACGCCGGCGCCGTCCGCCTCCGGCGCGACGTCGGCGCCTGCCTCACGCGCGCGAGAAGCGACGGCGTCGACGTCGCCGCCCGTCGGCAGCTCGATCGTCCAGTGGCGCAGGCCGACGGTCCCCGGCGGCGGGGGGCCGGCGCCGATTCCGTTCCAGACGTTCACGCCGAGGTGGTGGTGGTAGCCGCCCGCCGACAGGAACGCCGCGGAGCCGAGGTTCGCCTGCACCTCGAAGCCGATCACGTCGCGGTAGAAGGCGAGCGCGCGGTCGATGTCGCCGACGTGGAGGTGCAGGTGCCCGACCCGCAGGCCGGGGCCGACCTGCGGCCGCGGATCCTCGCCAGTCACCGTGGTCAGCAGGTCGTCGAGGTCGAGCTGCGACGGGCGCCCGTCGTAGCCGAGGCCGACCGGCCAGCGCTCGGCGGGCCGGTCCGCGGCCAGCTCGATCCCGTTGCCGTCGGCGTCGGGCAGGTAGATCGCCTCGTGGGTTCCGTGGTCCGACGCGCCCTGGATCGGGGTCCGGGTCGCGGCGAGGCGGACGACGGCGCGCGCAAGCTCCTCGCGGCTCGGGTAGAGCA
>CAZEKK010000291.1:0-1457 GCA_964512905.1 uncultured Solirubrobacteraceae bacterium | reverse complement strand
GCCAGCCGAGGGCGCGGCGGGGTCGGTCGGGCTCATGCGTACAGGATGGCCGACGCGGCACCTCGGCCGGCGCCCGCCCCGATCCGGCGCCCCGCCCTGGTCCGGCGCCCCGCTCCGAGCCGCCGCCGTCTGTGACCGTCCTCCCTCACCGCCCCCGCCCCCAGCCGCTACGCTCGCCCTTCATGCCCGCACCGCCCGACGTCCGGCTGCCGGGCGCGCTCCAGACGCTCGGATTCCTCACGCGCGAGGCGCCGTACCTGCGCCGGCTGCAGCGCCGCTACGGCGACGTCTTCACGATGCGCTTCCGCGGCACGCCCCCGCTCGTGGTCGTCGCCGACCCGGCGCTGATCAAGGCGATCTTCACCGGCGACCCGGCGGTGCTGCACGCCGGCGAGGGCAACGCGATCCTCGAGCCGGTCGTCGGATCGACCTCGGTCCTGCTGCTCGACGAGCGGCCGCACCTGCGCCAGCGCAAGCTCCTGCTCCCCTCCTTCCAGGGCGACCGGATGCGCCTCTACGGCCCGCTCATGACCGAGATCATCGACGCCGAGATCGACGCCTGGCCGCTGCACGAGGAGTTCGCGCTGCACCCGGCGACGAACCGCTTCGCGCTGCGGGTGATCCTGCGCGCGGTCTTCGGCATCGAGGACGCCGGCCGGCTCGCCGACCTCGAGCGCCGGCTGCCCGGGATGCTCGACACCGGCCAGTGGGCGACGATGATCCCGCCGCTGCAGCGCGACCTCGGGCCGCGCAGCCCGTGGGGGCGCTTCCTGCGCGAGCGCGACGCCGTCGATGCGATCCTCTTCGACGAGATCGCCCGCCGGCGCGCCGACCCGGCCACCGCCGGCCGCATCGACGTGCTGTCGCTCATGCTCCAGGCCCGCTTCGACGACGGCAGCGCGATGACCGACCAGGAGCTGCGCGACGAGTGCCTGACCATGCTCGTCGCCGGGCACGAGACGACCGCGACGACGCTCGCCTGGACCTTCGAGCGCCTGACCCGTCACCCGGACGCGCTGGCCCGGCTGACCGAGGAGGCCCGCGCGGGCACGTCGGCGGCGTTCGCCGACGCCGCCGTGAAGGAGACGATGCGCATCCGCCCCGTCCTGCACTACGCGATGCGCGTGCTGACCGCCCCGCTGCGCCTCGGCGAGTGGGAGATCCCCGCCGGCCACCAGCTCGCGATCTCGCTCCTGCTCCCGGGCCTGCGCCCCGACACCTACCCCGACCCGCTGGCCTGGCGGCCCGAGCGGTTCCTGCACGGGGCGCCCGACGCCTACACGTGGATCCCGTTCGGCGGCGGCGTGCGCCGCTGCCTGGGCGCCGCCTTCGCCCAGTACGAGATGCGGATCGCCGTGCAGCGGATCGCCGCCCGGCTGGACCTCGCCCCCTCCGCGGCGCCGGCCGAGCGGCGCCGGCGGCGGGCGATCACGATGGTGCCCGAGCACGGCGCGCGC
>CAZEKK010000290.1:0-3607 GCA_964512905.1 uncultured Solirubrobacteraceae bacterium | reverse complement strand
CGGACGGCGCCCTCCATGTAGCCGCAGACCCACTGGTCCGAGCCGCAGACGTAGAACGGCGGCGCGTGCGTGCCGTGCAGCGGCCCGACGGCCAGCACGTCCCCGACCCGCCACTCGGTCACGTAGCCGAGCGTCCACGGGTCCACGCCCCAGGGGCGCACGAAGAAGTGGTCCGGATCGCCCGCGCCCGGCCCGAGGAGGCGCACGAGCTCGGCCAGCACGTCGGCCCGCAGCACGCCGTCGTCGGGGGCGGCGAGCAGCGCCGCGCTGCGCTCGGGCCCGCTGAGCATCGAGAGAATCCCGGGCCCCTGAGTCCACACCGAGCCGACGAGCCCCTCCCCGTGGGCCAGGCCGCTGTCGCCGGCGGCCCTCCAGAAGTCCCCGGGGTAGGCGGCCACGGCCTTGACGGTGGTGGCGCTGCGCTGGCGGTGCAGGGAGTCCAGGCGCGCGGCAGGAACGCCGTCGATCGCGACGCGGCGCAGGGGGCCGACGGGCAGGGCGCTGACGACGGCGTCGGCCTCGAAGACCTCTCCGCCGGCCAGCGTGACCGTGCAGCCCCCGGCACCCACGCGAACGCCGCGGACGGCGGCGCCGTAGCGGACCCGCTCGCCGAGGCCCGCTGCCATCCGCAGCGCCACCGAGGCCGAGCCGTCGGCCACCTTCAAGCCCTCCCACGCGACGGAGTCGTAGAACCCGGTCGCGCCGGCGGCAGCAACCTTGCGCAGCTCGGCCAGCAGGGACGCCCGCTCGGCGGAGCCGTCGGCGAGCCCGAGATGGAAGAGCTCGCGCCGCCGCACGACCGCCTCGGTGGCGCCGGCCGCCCGCAGCCAGTCGGCCAGGCTCGTGGCGTCGAGCCGGGCTGCGTCGGGATGCGACCACGGGTCGTCCGGGTCGACGGTGCGGGCCAGCGCGCAGAACCGCTCCTCGATCGCGTCGTGCAGCGCTTCGTCGGCCGGATCGAGCATCGTGCCGCGCCGCACGCCCTCGGCGAGCCCGAAGACCTCGTCGCCCTCGTCCTCGGTGTAGGAGGTGACGATGGCGAGGCCGAGCTCCTCGGCGAGGCCGAGGTAGGCGTGCTGGAAGGGCCCGGTCAGCTCGCCGCCGAGCTGGACGGTCCGGCCGTCCGGCAGGGTCGTCTGCTCGACGCGCCCGCCCGGCCGCTCGCGGGCCTCGAGCACGAGCACGTCGGCGCCGCCGGCCGCGAGGTCGCGCGCAGCGGCCAGGCCGGCCAGGCCCGCGCCGAGGACGAGCACGTCGCGCCTCAACCCGCGGCCTCCGCGCCTGCCGGGATCGCGGCGGCCGGTCCCCGGCGGGCGACCGCGTCCACCGCCACGGCCCCGGCCTCGGAGACGATCACCGGATTGAGCTCGACGAGGTCGAGGCCCTCGCTGAGCAGGAGCGCCCCGGCCGCCGCCGCAAGCCGGGCGGCGGCGTCGACGGCGAGCGGCGCTCGCCCGCGCCCGCCGGTGAGCAGCGGCGCCCCGCGCAGGCCCCGGATCGCGGCGGCGACCCGCTCCGGCGTGGCCGGGAGCGGGATCACGGCGGCGTCGGCGAGCAGCTCGGTCCACGTGCCGCCGAGGCCGACGACCAGGGCCGGCACGACCGCGTCGCGCCGGGCGGCCACGAGCAGCTCGACGCCCGGAGCGGCCATCCGCTCCACGAGGATCTCGGCGTCGTCGGGGAGGGGCAGCGCGGCCAGGCGGTCGTAGGCCGCGGCAACGCTCGGCCCGTCGGCGAGGCCGAGCGCGAGCGCCCCGGCCTCCGTCTTGTGGAGCAGCGCCGGTGATGACGCCTTGAGCGCAACCGGGTGGCCGGCGTCGGCGGCGGCCGCCACGGCGTCCTCGCGGTCGGTGGCGATCCGGCCGTCGGGCACGGCGATCCCGGCCGTCCGCAGGAGCGCCTTGGCCTCGTGCTCGGCCAGCCAGGCGCCGTCGCCGTCGGCGGGCCGGCGGGCGGCGGCGGCGATCTCGCGCAGCCGGGCCGCGTCCGCGGCCGGCGCCTGCAGCGCGCGGACCACCTGCAGCCCGGCGGCCAGGCCGGCGATCGCCGGCACGCCGGCGTGGAGGAACTCGCCGGCGGAGTCGTCGATCAGGAGGTCGGGCAGCGTGGACGTGACCACCGTCGGCACCGGCGACTCGAGCGCGCCGGCGACGATGCCGGTTCGCACGAGGCGCCACGTCTCGGCGGCCCAGCCGCCGATCCCCGGCGGCTGGTCGTAGATGACGAGCACCTGGCCGATGGCGGGATCGGACCCCATGCCGGCGATCATCTCCTTCAGCGGCTCGACCTCGCCCCAGATCTGCGCGGTGTAGTCGAGCGGGTTCGCCGGGATCGCTGCCGCGGGCAGGACGGCGGAGACCCGCTCGGCGGTGGCCGCCTCGATCGGCGGCAGCTCGACGCCGAGCGCCTCGGCCTCGTCGGCGGCCATCCCGCAGTCGCCGCCCGAGCAGGTGATGATCCCGACCCCGGGTGCCGAGGCCCGGGCCGGCGTGGCGAGCGCCTTGGCCAGCTCCAGCAGGTCGTGCAGGTCGGTGGCCCAGGCGGCGCCGGCCTCCTCGACGAGCGCGCGGAAGACGCGGTGGTCGCCGGCCACCGATCCGGTGTGCGCGGCGGCGGCGCTCGCGCCGACCGCCGAGGCGCCGACCTTCAGGACCGCGACCCGCACCCCCGCGTCGGCGCAGCGCGCGAGCGCGTCGCACAGCCGGGCCCCGTCGCCGTCGCCCTCGAGGAACAGCGCGACCGAGCGCAGGTCGGGCTCGCCGGCGAGCGCGTCGAGGAAGTCGACCGCGTCGAGCACGGCCTGATTGCCGCACGACACGACGGTGTGCAGCCGCAGCCCGCGGCTGGATCCGAGCGCGTTGACGGCGACGTTGCCGCTCTGGGCGATCAGCCCGACCGGCCCCGCGGGCACGTCGCGCAGCGCGTCGCCCCACAGCGCCACCCGGCCGTGCAGGCGCACGATGCCGTCGCAGTTGGGGCCGCAGACGGGGAGGTCGTGGGCCAGGGCCGCCGCCCGCAGGTCGCGCTGCAGGTCCGCGCCGTCGCCGCCGGCCTCGGCGAACCCCGCGGCGTAGACGACGGCACCACCGCAGCCCAGCGTGCCCGCCTCGGCGACGATTCCCGGGACCGCTGCGGCGCCGACGGCGATCACGACCGCGTCGGGCGCCTCAGGCAGGTCGGCGAGCGACGGGAAGACCTGGCGGCCGCGGACGACCCGGTGCTTCGGGTGCACGCCCCACACCTCTCCGGGGAAGCCCGCCACCTCGAGGTTGTGGAGCGTCTCGTGCGCGTAGGTGTCCTCGCGCGGGGTCGCGCCGACGACGGCGATCGTGCGCGGGTCGAGCAGTCGGGAGAGGTCCATGGCCGGATCAGTGGAGCATCGCCGCGACCCCGCGGCGCTCGAGGCCGCGGGCGACGATGACGCGCTGGATCTCGCTCGTCCCCTCCCAGATGCGGTCGACGCGCAATTCGCGCAGGAACCGCTCGGCGACGTTGCGGCGCATGTACCCGCGACCGCCGAAGACCTGCAGGGCGCGGTCGGCCACCCGGAACGCCGTCTCCGAGACGAAGAGCTTGGCCATCGACGCCTTGGCGTGGACGAGGCGCG
>CAZEKK010000289.1:0-3616 GCA_964512905.1 uncultured Solirubrobacteraceae bacterium | reverse complement strand
GGCCCGCCGGGATCCGCCGCCGCCGCTCCTACGATGCGCCGCCGTGCCGCCGTCAGCCTCCTCCCCCGCCGCCGTCCGCCGCCCCCCGGCGGTCCCGGCGTGGCCGTCCACGCTGCCGCTGCGGGCCTGGCAGGCCCGCGCCCTGGCGCACGTGATGGCGCGGCCGTCCGGCGACGTCCTCGTCGCGGCCACGCCCGCCGCCGGCAAGACGACGTTCGGCCTGCGGGCGGCGCACGCACTGCTCGAGGCCGGGCTGGTCGAGCGGATCGCGATCGTGGCGCCGACCGCCCACATCTGCCGCCAGTGGGCCGCGGCGGCGGCCCGCGCCGGCCTGGACCTCGACCCCAACCGTGCGAACGCCGACGGCGCCGAGCCGATCGACCGGCGTGGGACCGCCGTGACCTACCAGGCGGTCGCCGCGGATCCGGGCGTGCACCGCGCCGCCTGCGCTGGCCGCCGGACGCTGCTGATCGCCGACGAGCCCCACCACCTGGGCGACGAGGCGGCCTGGGGCCGGGCGGCGGCCGACGCCTACGAGGCGGCGCCGCTGCGGCTGCTGCTGTCCGGAACGCCGTTCCGCTCGGACAACGCGGCGATTCCCTTCGTCACCTACGACGCGACGGGGCTGAGCCGGGCCGACGTCGGCTACGGGTACACCGAGGCGCTGGTCGACGGCGTCTGCCGGCCGATCACTTTCCTGACCTACGACGGCGAGATGGAGTGGGAGGCGGGCGGAAAGCGCCGCCGCGCCGGCTTCGACGTCGTCCTGCCGCGGGCCGAGGCGGCGCGGCGCCTGCGGACCGCCCTCGACGGCGACGGCGAGTGGATCGCCCACGTGCTCGAGGAGGCCGAGGAGCGCCTGCGCGCCGTCCGCGCCGCGGGCCATCGGGACGCCGGAGGCCTGGTGGTCGCCGCCGACAAGGCCCACGCCCGCACGCTCGCGGCCAGGCTGTCGCGGATCGCCGGCGAGCCGGCGCAGGTCGTCACCTCCGACGATCCGGAGGCGTCGTCCCGGATCGAGGCGTTCGCCGCCGGACGGGCGAAGTGGCTCGTCTCGGTGCTCATGGTCTCCGAGGGGGTCGACGTGCCGCGCCTGCGGGTGGGCGTCTACGCCACCGCGGCCCGCACCGAGCTGTTCTTCCGCCAGGTCGTCGGCCGCTTCGTGCGCCGGACGCCCAGCCCCGCCCGGCAGATGAGCTTCCTGCTCCTGCCGGCCGATCCCGACCTCAAGGCGCTCGCGGCCAAGGTCGAGGAGGAGCGCCGCCACGCGCTCGATCTCCGGCCGGGGCTCGAGGAGGCGCTGTCGGAGCCGCCGGCCGAGCGGGCCGAGCCGGGCGCCGGGTTCCTCGCGCTCTCGTCGAGCGCGCACCTGGAGGACGTGATTCGCTCGACCACGCAGCCGGGGGACGCGCTGGCGCTGTTCGCCGACGCCGATCAGCCGGAGTTCGCGACGCGGACGGCGCCGTCGGAGCCGCCCGCCTTCGACCACGCCGGCACGGCGGGCGCCGCGGACGGCGCCGCGGCGGGGACGGCGCCCGCCTACGTCCTGCGCGAGCAGGCCCGCGACCGCCGGCACCGCCTCGTGGCCGATCTCGCCCGCCGCACGGGGGAGACGCACGCGGTCCTGCACGCCTGGGCCAACCGCGAGACCGGCGCGCGGTCGGTCGCGGACGCCACCCACGCCCAGCTCGAGGCCGGCAACCGCAGGCTCGAGCGCGAGCTGGCCCGCACCGCCCGGCGCGGCCGGGGCCGCTGAACGGGCACGCGGGCGCACCGTCGCATACGTCCGACGTCCGGACGACTCAAGGTTTTTGCGGCTGCCGCCGATCTCCAGAGGGACGGCCCACGGATGGCGCCGGACTCACCGACTCGCAAGGACGCCCAATGACCCACGCTCGCACGGCCCGCCGGGTGCTGCCCGCCGCGCTGATCGCTGCCCTCGTCGCTGCAGTGCCCGCCGCCGCGGCACCGCCCGCTTCGGCTCCGCCCGCCGCCGCGCCGGCCGGCGCCGCCACGGCGAAGCCCGCTCCGACGGGCGCCCCCGCCCCGAAGCCCGCTCCGGCGGACGCCCCCGCCTCGAAGCCCGCTCCGGTCGCGGGCACGCCGCGCTCCGGGAAGGGCAAGCGCAAGCCACGGATCAAGCGCGTCGGGGGACCGGTGCGCCGCGCCTGGCCGGCCCGCGGAGCCTCGCCCCGCAGCCGCCCGCCCACGGCGCTCACGCGCTGGCTTGCCCGCCAGGTCGGTCCGCGCGAGCCGCTCCCGTGCGTTCGCCGGCCCCTGCGCGTCCGCGCCCGCTGCGCCGCCCGCGAGGAGGAGGCCTCCCGCGCTCCGTCCGCTCCGCGCGCCATCGCCGCGTCCACCGGCGCCAAGCGCGTCGAGACCGTGGCGATCCCCGTCGCGGCCGATCCCTCCGTTCCGGCCGGTCTGAAGCTCATCCGGTCCTTCGACATCCCTGCCGACGATCCGGACTACGACCGCCTGCTCAACTGGGCGTGGACGTACGACTCCGCCGCGGCGGCCGTGGCGTTCGCGAGCGTCGGGCAGCGCGACCAGGCCGCCCGGCTGCTGGACCAGCTCTCGGCGCTGCAACGCAAGGACGGATCGATCGAGTTCGCCTTCGACGTCGCCTCCGGCGAGGCGGCGCGGCAGATCCGGGCGGGGACGGTGGCCTGGACGGGCATCGCGTTCGTCGACGCCGGCCAGCAGTTCGGCGAGAAGACCTACCTCGACAACGCGCGGCTCGCCGCCGACTACCTGCTCGGGCTGCGCAACGACAGCGGGCTGGTGCGGGGCGGACCCGACGTGAAGTGGGTCTCGACCCAGCACAACCTGCTCGCCTACATCTTCCTCTCCAACCTCGCCCAGTACCTCGCCGAGTTGCGCGATGACAGCGCCGCGGCGAAGTACCGGGAGGCCGCCGAGGTCATCGCCAAGGGCATCGACCGCGAGCTCGTCGTCCGCGATCCGGGCACGCTGTGGCACTTCCGTCAGGGCGCGGGGGACGACGTCGTCCCGCTCGACACCCAGGCGATCGGCGTCGTGTACGCCGCGTTCCGCAACGACTGGGATCTGGCCAAGCAGGCCTACGTCTTCGCGCAGGAGAACTTCGCCGTCGCCGACCGCTCGATCGAGCTGTCCAAGGATCCGGCGACGTTCAACCTGACCTACGAGGCCAAGGGCCCGTTCAGCGGTTATCGCCCCTATCTGGGCAAGGGGGCGCCGGACGTCCTCTGGTTCGAGGGCACCGCCGAGATGCGGTTCGTGAGCGCGTTCATCGGGGCCGACACCAGCGCGCTGGACGCGAGCATGAAGTCGTGGTGGGAGGTCACGAGGGAGAAGGGCCTGCCGCCGCTCGGCGCCGACCGCACGGTCACCGACAGCCGGTACAACGAGTACCACGTGTGGCCGACCTCGGCGGCCGGCGCCTGGACCGTCCTGAGCCGCCAGAGCGACGACACCGAGTGGGCCAAGCAGGCGCTGGAGTAGCGGCGCCGGGGCGGCCTACAGCTCGTAGGCCGCCTTCAGCTCCGGGTCCTTCTCGGCCAGCATCTCGGCCAGCGAGACCATGACCTTGCACTGCTTCCAGGTCGCGTCGTCCTGCATCTTGCCGTCGATC
>CAZEKK010000288.1:0-3641 GCA_964512905.1 uncultured Solirubrobacteraceae bacterium | reverse complement strand
TGGCTCGACCAGATCCGCCGCAGCATGATCGAGGGCGGCGAGCTGCAGCGCCTGGTCGACGAGGACTCTCTGCGCGGCGAGACCTCGAACCCCGCCATCTTCGAGGCCGCGATCATCGGCAGCCCCGACTACGACGCCCAGCTCGAGCAGCTCGCCAAGGAGGGCAAGACCGGCCTCGAGGTCTACCGCGCGATCGCCGTGCAGGACGTGCAGATGGCCGCCGACGTAATGCGCCCAGTTTGGGAGTCCTCGGGCGGCGTCGACGGCTACGTCTCGCTCGAGGTCGCGCCCGACCTGGCCCGCGACACCGAGGGCACCATGGACGAGGCGCGGATGTACTGGGCGCTCGTCGACCGGCCGAACCTGATGGTGAAGATCCCGGGCACCGACGAGGGCGTCCCGGCGATCGAGCAGATGATCTACGAGGGCCGCAACATCAACGTCACCCTCCTCTTCTCGGTGGCGGCGTACGAGAAGGTCGCCGAGGCGTTCATCCGCGGCCTCGAGCGCCGCCACGCCGAGGGCAAGTCCCTCGACGTGCACTCGGTCGCGAGCTTCTTCGTCTCGCGCGTCGACACCGAGGCCGACGCCCGGCTCGAGCAGCTCGGGCGCACCGACCTCGCCGGCCGCGCCGGGCTCGCGAACGCCCGCGCCGCCTACCGGCGGTTCGCCGAGATCTTCGCCGGGGAGCGGTGGGACGCGCTCGCCGCCGCCGGCGCCGCCGCCCAGCGTCCCCTGTGGGCGTCGACCGGCGTGAAGAACCCGCTCTACTCGGACACGATGTACGTGGACGGCCTCGTCGGGCCGAACACCGTGAACACCATGCCGATGGCGACCCTGCTTGCCGCCGCCGACCACGCCGAGGTCACCGGCGCGACCGCCGCGCTGGACCCGTCCGCGGACCTCGAGGAGCTCGCCGGGGCCGGCGTCGACCTCGACGACGTCACCGACGTCCTGCTCACGGAGGGCATCGACAAGTTCGTGGTGGCGATGGACCAGCTGCTCGCGGGGATCGAGAGCCGCCGCGAGGCCGTCGTCACCCAGCGGCCGCCGACGATCGACTCCCATCTGCCCGGCGACGCCGAGCCCGGCATCGTCGCGCGGGTCAAGCGGGCCGCGGCCGACGACGTCGCCCGGCGGATTTGGAACAAGGACGTGACGCTGTGGGGCGCCGCCGGCCAGCCCGAGGTCGCCAACCGGCTCGGGTGGCTGACCCTCGCCGACGAGATGCGCGACAGCATCGCCGAGCTCGACGTCTTCACGGCAGGCTGCCTCGCCGACGGCCTGACCGACGCCGTGGTGCTCGGAATGGGGGGCGCGACGTTCGCCGCCGAGGCGCTGCGGCGCAGCTTCGCGCCCCGCGCGGGCGCGCTGGCGCTGCACGTCCTCGACACCTCCGACGCAACCGCGATCGAGGCGCTCGCCGACGCCGTTGACATCGCGAACACGCTGTTCGTCGTCTCGTCGAAGTCCGGAACGACCGTGGAGACGCTCGCCCTGCTCGACTACTTCGCCGCTGCCGTCGACGCCGCCGGCGGCAGCGCCGAGCGGCAGTTCGTCGCGGTCACCGACCTCGGCAGCCCGCTCGAGGCGCTCGCCAACGACCGCGGCTTCCGGCGGATCTTCCGCAATCCGCCCGACATGAACGGCCGCTTCTCGGCGCTCTCGTACTTCGGCCTGGTGCCCGCCGCGCTGGCAGGCGCCGACATCGCCGGGATGCTCGACCGCGCGGCGGTGGCGGCCCAGGCCAGCGTCGCCTACGACTCGACCGCGTCGAACGCCGGGCTGTGGCTCGGCGTCGCCATCGGCGAGCTGGCAGCCCAGGGGCGGGACAAGCTCACGCTCGTCGCCGGCGACCCGCAGGTCGCTTTCGGTGTATGGGCCGAGCAGCTGATCGCGGGCAGCACCGGCAAGGCCGGCCGCGGCATCCTTCCAGTCGGCGAGGAGCCGCTGGGCGCGCCGGACGTCTACGGCGACGACCGGGCGTTCCTCTACCTCCGCAACGCCGACAGCCCCGACCAGAGCCTCGACGGCGCGGTCGCCGCGCTCGGCCAGGCCGGGCACCCGACGATCACCGTGCAGGTCCACGGCCCGGAGGATCTCGGCCAGCTCTTCTTCTACGGGGAGTTCGCCGTCGCAGCCGCCGGCTGGGTCCTCGACGTCAATCCCTTCGACCAGCCCGACGTGCAGGCCGCGAAGACCGCCACCGCCGCCGTGCTGGACGGCGTCCGCGCGGGCGGGACCGTCGCGGAGGCGCCCGACGCCGACGACGCGGCGCTCGCGGCCCTCCTCGGCCAGGCGCAACCGGGCCGCTACGTCGCGATGATGGCGTACCTCCCGCACTCTGCCGAGGCCGACGTCGCCGCTCAGGAGCTGCGCGTGGCGATTCGGGACGCCACCCGCGCCGCGACCACCTACGGCTACGGCCCGCGCTTCCTGCACTCGACCGGCCAGTTCCACAAGGACGGGCCGCCGACCGGCCTCTTTCTCCAGATCCACCACGAGGCCCGCGAGGACCTGCCGATCCCAGGCGAGCCGTTCGGCTTCTCGACCCTCGAGCGGGCCGAGGCCGCCGCGGATCTGGCGGCGCTGCGCGCCCGCGGTCGCCCGGCGGAGCGGGTCACCCTGCCGGGGACCGACATCGCCGCCGGGCTGCGAGCGCTCACCGCGCGGATCCGGGGTCTGCTCTGATGGCGACCGCGGCGCGCGACTACGCCGGCGAGAACCCGCTCGCCACCGGGCTCGAGCGCCTGCCGGTCCACCCCACCACGCTCGTGATCTTCGGCGCAACCGGCGACCTCGCCAAGCGCAAGCTGCTGCCGGCGATCTACAACCTCGCCCACGAGGGCGCCCTGCCGGAGCGGTTCAACCTGATCGGCGTCTCGCGCGGCGAGCAGACCGACGCCGAGTACCGGCAGACCGCCGTGGAGTCGGTGCGCGAGCACTCGCGCCGTCGGCCCGACGAGAAGGTGCTCGACAAGCTGTTCGCGAACGTGCGCTACATCGCCGGCACGTTCGACGACCCCGGCGTCTACGGCCGCCTCGCCGACGCCGCCGCCGCCTTCGACGCCGAGGCCGGGCACACGTTCGCCCGCGCGTTCTACCTGTCGACCGCGCCGCAGTTCTTCCCGGTGATCGTCGAGGCGCTCGGCAAGTCGGGGCTCGCCCACCACGCCGACGCCGACGTGCGCGTGATCATCGAGAAGCCGTTCGGGACGACGCTCGCCGAAGCCCAGGAGCTCAACCGCCGCGTGCTGGGCGTCTTCGACGAGCAGCAGGTCTTCCGGATCGACCACTACCTCGGCAAGGAGACCGTGCAGAACATGCTGGCGTTCCGCTTCGCGAACGGCATGTTCGAGCCGATGTGGAACCGCAACTACATCCAGGACGTGCAGATCACCGCCGCCGAGGATCTCGGCATCGGGACGCGCGCCGGCTACTACGACGGCGCCGGGGCCCTGCGCGATCTCGTCGAGAACCACATGCTGCAGCTGCTGACCCTGCTCGCGATGGAGCCGCCCGTGTCGTTCGAGGCCGACGAGGTGCGCGACGAGAAGGTCAAGGTGCTGCACGCGATCCACGCTCCGGTGGCCTCCGAGGTCGCGGACATGACGGTGCGGGCCCAATACACGCCCGGCGTC
>CAZEKK010000287.1:0-3652 GCA_964512905.1 uncultured Solirubrobacteraceae bacterium | reverse complement strand
GGGCGCGGCGCACTCGGCCGGCATCGTGCACCGCGACTTCAAGCCGCACAACGTCATCGTCGACGACGAGGGCCGCGTCAAGGTGACCGACTTCGGCATCGCCCGCGCCGGCGCATCCGACATGACCGAGACCGGGTCGATCATGGGGACCGCGCAGTACCTCTCCCCCGAGCAGGCCCAGGGCCACGCCGTCAGCGCGGCCTCCGACCTCTACGCGATCGGCATCCTGCTCTACGAACTGCTCGCCGGACGGGTGCCGTTCGACGGCGACAGCGCCGTCGCGGTCGCGCTCAAGCAGGTCTCCGAGCTTCCGGTGCCGCCCAGCGCCTACAACCCGGCGATCTCGCCCGAACTGGACGCCGTCATCCTGCGGGCGCTCGAGAAGGACCCCGCGGCGCGCTACGCCGACGCCGACGAGTTCCTCGCGGCGCTCGAGCAGGTTCGCGTCGACCTCGGAGGCGCCGCGGGCCCGACCGCGGCCTACGCGACGGCGGCGGCCTACGACGGCGCCTACGCGCCCGAGGAGCCGCTCGAGGAGGAAGAGGAGGAGGAGAAGCGCCGCCCGCCGTGGTGGGTCTGGGCGCTCGTGGCGCTGGCGATCGCCGCGCTGGGCGTCGGCGCATACCTGCTGCTCAGCAGCGACACCAAGCAGGTGGAGGTCCCGAAGGTGGTGGGCCTCCAACAGGCGGCGGCGACGACGATCCTGCGCAACCAAGGGTTCTCCGCGCGGGTCGAGCGGGTCCGCAGCGACAGCCCCGAAGGGATCGTGCTGCGCCAGGATCCGCAGCCCCAGACCAAGGTCGACGAGGGCTCCGAGGTGACCCTGACCGTCTCGGACGGGCCCGGCGACGGCACCGTTCCCGACGTCCAGGGCCAGCCGCGGGACGAGGCCGAGAAGCGCCTGAAGGACGCCGGCTTCAAGGTCCGCGTGCAGACCGAGACGTCGGACTCGGTCTCCGCCGGCGACGCCACCCGCACCTCGCCGCCGAGCGGGTCGCAGCTCACGAAGGGCTCGACGGTCAGCCTCTTCATCTCCTCCGGGAGGGGCAAGACGTCTGTGCCGTCGGTGATCGGCCAGACCCAGTCGGCCGCCGAGAGCGAGATCACCTCGGCCGGGCTGCAGGTCAGCGTCTCCGAGGAGGAGTCCGATCAGACGCCCGGGACCGTCATCCGCCAAAGCCCCGACGGCGGGACGGAGGTCGAGAAGGGCACGAGTGTCTCGATCGTGGTCGCCAAGGCGCCGACCCAGGTGACCGTCCCCGACGTGACCGGCCAGGATCAGAGCGCAGCCGCGACCGAACTGTCGGGCGCGGGCCTGACCGTCGTCATCAACGAGCAGGAGGTCGCCACGCCCAGCGAGGACGGGGTGGTGCTCGACCAGACCCCGGGAGGGGGCACCGAGGTGAAGAAGGGCGCGCGCGTCACGCTGACGGTCGGGAAGTTCGTGGTCAGCGGGCCGGACGGCGGCAACCTGCCGGGGGAGGGCGGGACCGACACGACGGGCGGCACGGGATGAGGGTCGCGGTGCTGCGCGGGGGGCGCTCCTCCGAGCACGACGTCTCGCTGCGCTCGGCCGCGTCGGTGCGGGCGGGTCTGGCCGAGGCCGGCCACGAGGTGGTGGAGATCCTGATCGACCGCGACGGTCGCTGGCACGCCGACGGCGCCGAGGTGGCACTCGTGCCCGGCGAGCGGATCCTGGACGCCGACGTCGTCTTTCCGGTTCTGCACGGGCCCTACGGCGAGGACGGCACCGTCCAGGGCCTGCTCGACACGGTCGGCGCGCCCTATGTGGGTGCCGGCGTGCTGGCCTCGGCGGCGTGCATGGACAAGCTGACCTTCAAGCGGCTGATGGCGGCGAGCGGGATCCCGCAGGTCGGGTACGTCGGCGTCCTTGAGGCCGAGTGGCAGGGCGGCCGCGACGCGGTCCTGGCGCGCGCGGCGGCGCTCGGCCTGCCGGCGTTCGTGAAGCCGTCGCGGCTGGGGTCGTCGGTCGGCATCGCGCGGGTTGCCGATGCCGCCGGGCTGGCCCCGGCGATCGAGGCGGCTCTGCACCACGACCCGCGCGTGATCGTCGAGGCGGGTGCCGACGGCCTCGAAGTCGAGTGCTCGGTGCTCGGCAACGACGAGCCGGTCGCGTCGGTTCCCGGCGAGATCGTGGTCAAGACCGCGAGCGGCTGGTACGACTACGAGGCGAAGTACTCGCCGGGCGGGATGGAGCTGATGGTGCCGGCGCGCATCTCCGCTGCCGCCCGCGATCGCGTGCAGGCGCTGGCGGTCGAGGCGTTCGCCGCGGCGGCGGTCAGCGGGATGGCACGCGTGGACTTCTTCGTGTCAGGGGAGGACGTGCTCGTGAGCGAGGTGAACACGATCCCGGGCTTCACCGCGACGAGTGTGTTCGGCAAGCTGTGGGCCGCCTCGGGGATCGCCTATCCGGACCTGCTGGATCGCCTGGTCGCACTGGCGCTCGAGCGCCACCGCGCGCAAGCCGCGCACGCGTTCTGAGCCCCAGGCCGGCGGCTACGCGAACAGGTAGAGCTCGGAGATCTTCACGACGCCCTCGCCCGGCGGCAGCTTCGTGATCCACAGCAGGTAGTAGCGAAAGCGCGTGCCGGCGGTGTCGAGGTCGATCCGCTGGCTCGTGCTGTCGATCGTGCGGTCGTCGGCGACCTTGTTCCAGCCGTCGATCGAGTCGGGCGGACCGTCCTGCGCCGCGTAGACCTCTGCGGTGAATCCGGGCGTCGTCGTTCGGACTCGCATCGCCCTCGCCGCGACGCCGGGCTCCGCGTCGACGTAGATCCCGACGCCGGCCTTCGTGAGGGCCTTGCCCTTGTAGGTCTCGGTGCTCCACGTCGTCGAGTCGTTGCGGTCCAGGGCGGCGGCGGCCTCCTCGGGGTGCTCCTTGCCGTCGTCGCCGAGCGGGTCGTAGTCCTTGGCTGCGTCCTGGCCCAGCGACACGGGCTGCAGCCCGGGCGGCGCGCCGGCCCGGGCGCCGCCGGTGCCACGCTCGGCGCCGCCGGCGAGCAGCACGATCAGGACGACGGCCGCACCGGCAGCGAGCAGCCCGCCGACGGCCAGCCACGCCGGATGGCGCACCCGCAGCGGCAGCCGGCGCCGCGTGCGCTCGGGCAGCGTCCGCAGGACGGTGGTCGCCTCGCCGGTCGCCCCGCCGGCGCGGGCGGTCTCGACGGCGAGCACGTCCTCGAGGTCGGCGATCACGTCGTGGTGGTCGGCGTAGCGGACCTCGAGATCCTTGGCGGTCAGGTGGTCGACCACCGCCGCCAGCGAGGCCGAGACCTCGGGCCGGCGCGCCTGCAGGTCGGGCAGGTCGTCGCGGACGTGCTTCATGGCGACGGCAACCTGGTTCTCGCCGCGGAACGGCACGTCGCCGGTGAGCATCTCGAAGAGCACGATGCCCAGCGAGTAGAGGTCGGACTGCCCGGTCACCTCGTGGCCGAGCGCCTGCTCGGGGGCGACGTAGTCGGTGGTTCCGAGCACACGGCCGTCGGCGGTCAGCCCTTCCTGGTCGAGCGTCCGGGCGATGCCGAAGTCGGTGACCTTCGCCGAGCCCTCCTCGTCGACGAGGACGTTCTGGGGCTTGACGTCGCGGTGGACGATGTGGCGCTCGTGCGCGGCGCCGAGCGCCCGGGCGATC
>CAZEKK010000286.1:0-3660 GCA_964512905.1 uncultured Solirubrobacteraceae bacterium | reverse complement strand
GGCGATCATCCGATAGGGGTGGGCCAGCTCCCAGCTCGGGAAGGTGTTCGTCGAGAAGCGCGAGTGCACCAGGGCCAGGCGGCTCGCGGCGCGCTCGTCCTTGAGGTCGGGGAAGTAGTGCTGGAGCTGCGTCGAGGTGAGCATCCCCTTGTAGACGACGGTCCGCGACGAGCACGAGGGGATCGCGAGGTCCGCGCCGGCGGCCTTCTCGGCGACCCGCCGAATCACGTAGAGCTTGCGCTCGAACGCCTCCTGGTCGCGGGCCAGGCGCTCGTCGGCCTCGATGAAGAGCTGGCGGATGATTGGCGCCGACTCGCCGGCGACGCGGCCGACGTGAGCGCGGTCGACGGGCACCTCGCGCCAGCCGAGGATCCGCTGCCCCTCGCCGGTGACGGCCTTCGCCAGCAGCCGGGTCAGCTCGGCCCGGCGGCGGTCGTCGTGCGGGAGGAAGACGGTCGCGACGCCGTAGTCGCCGGCCGGCGGCAGGTCGAACGGCAGCACGGCCCGGAAGAGGGCGTCGGGGATCTGGATGAGGATCCCGCAGCCGTCGCCCGTGTCGGCGTCGGCCCCCTCGGCCCCGCGGTGCTCGAGGTTCTCGATCGCGACGATGCCGCGTCGGATGACCTCGTGCTCGGGGCCGCCGTGCAGGCGCGCGACGAAGGCGACGCCGCACGCGTCGTGCTCGTGGCGGGGGTCGTAGAGGCCGGTGGCCGGTGGCGTCTGGTGGGTCATGGGGCTGCGGGGCGCGCGGTTCGTCGCGCAGCGGAGGGGCGGAAAGAGTAGCGGCACACGCCCGCCGCGCACAGGCCCCGTGACCCCGAAACGGCGGCGGCCCGGCCCTGTGCGGGGCCGGGCCGCGGCTGCGTCCCTGTGCGGGAGAAGCGGGACGCGGGTCCTACGCCTTGGCGACCGCCGTGATCGTCACGTCGCCCATCGGGATGCCCTCCTTGAAGATGGTCACCCCGAACGTCGTGTTGAGCGCGTCGGCGGCCTCCTTCGTCAAGGTCGTGGACACGCCGCGCACGACGATCTCGCCGTTGGGGCCCGAGGCCTTCTTGACGGCGTCGAGGTTGAGGTTCAGCAGGGGAATGTCTTTCCCGCCGGCCTGCGCCACCAGCGTCTTGTTGACGGTGTCGACCTTGAAGTCGGTGACGACGAGCTCCTTGCCGCCGGCCGAGAACTTCAGGCCGCCGGAGTGATCGACGGTGCCGGCCAGGGACTCGGTGTTGAGCGAGCCGGCGGTGATCGGGAAGGCGATGCCGTCGGCGGACGCGGTCGCCGGACCGACCGGGGCGACCGTGACCTTGTTGGTCTCGAGGACCTTGCCCGTCGCCGGGTTGAGGACCAGCGTCGTGTCCTTGCCCGCGAGCGCGACCGGCGCTGCGGCCGCGGTCGTCTGCTCGGCGGTGGTTTCGTTCTTCTCGTCGTCGCTGCCGCAGGCCGCGACGCCGAAGGCGAGGCCGACGGCGGCCACGGGGGCGACGACGAAGCGCTTGAGGTTGGGGTTCATGCCGGGTCTCCTTGAAGGGGGGGATCGCGTTCGGTACGGCGCCCCGCTCCCCAGCGGTTGGAGTCTTGGCGCCGACGCGCTCGGAGCCGGTCAGGCCGGAAGGCGCTGGCGCTGGTCGAGCACGGGCGCGAACAGGTCGCCGTGCCGCTGCACGCGCTCGAGCACGGCGCCGGCCTCGAACACCAGGGCGGCGGGATCCCCGCCGGCCGCCGCCTGCTCGACCTCCTGCCAGCGCAGCGGCGTCGAGACGGTCGGGCGCGCCCGAGCCCGCAGCGAGTAGGCGCAGACGGTCGTCTTGCTCTCGCTGTTCTGGCTCCAGTCGACCAGCACCTTGCCCGCCCGCAAGTCCTTGCGCATGTTCGACACGACGAGGTCGCTGCGCTCGCGCTGCAGCAGCTCCGCCATGCCCCTGGCGAAGACCGCGGTCTGGCCGTAGTCCGTTGGGGTGTTCAGCGGGAGGTAGACCTGCATGCCCTTCGACCCCGACGTCTTCGGGTAGGCGTCCAGGCCGATGCCGTCGAGGGCGTCGCGCATGAGCAGCGCGACCTCGCAGCACTGCACGATCGTGGCCGGCTCCCCGGGATCGAGGTCGAAGGCCACGACGGTCGGCGTCGCGATGTCGTCGGCCCGCGACAGCGACGTGTGCAGCTCGAGGTCGGCGAGGTTCGCCAGCCACACGAGCGTCGCCAGCTCCTCGACGACGGTGAACGTGATCACGCGGCCGCGACGCGTCGTGCGGATCGGGGCCCGCGCGACCCAGTCGGGCGCGTGGCGCGGGATCTGCTTCTCGTAGAAGAACTCTGCGTCCACGCCGTCGGGGTAGCGCTTGAGCGTCAGCGGCCGTCCGGCCAGGTGCGGCAGGACCGCCGGCGCGATGCGGGTGTAGTAGTCGATGACCCCGGCCTTGGTGAAGCCGGCGTCCGGGTAGAGGACCTTGTCGAGGTTCGACAGCGAGAGGCGCCGGCCGCCGACTTCGACCTCGACCCGCGCCCCGGCCACGACCGGATGCGCTAGCCCTTGCGGCGGCCGGTCTTGGCCGGCGAGGACTTCGCCGCCGGCTTGCGGGCCGGCGGCTTGGTGG
The DNA here is from genome assembly GCA_964512905.1 of uncultured Solirubrobacteraceae bacterium. Classification (GTDB taxonomy): domain Bacteria; phylum Actinomycetota; class Thermoleophilia; order Solirubrobacterales; family Solirubrobacteraceae; genus CANJIV01. The sequence continues at coordinate 1,069 of CAZEKK010000286.1, read as the reverse complement.
CCGCCGGGCGCTTCGTGGCCGCCGCCGGGCGCTTCGCGGGTGCGGCCTTCGGTCCAGGCGCCTTCGGCGAGGGCCGCTTTGCCGCCGGCGTCTTGCGGGTGCCCCTGGGTGGCGTCGCGTCGGGCCCGTCGGGCGCCGCGACCGGCCCGCCGGCCTTGCGCGCGTTCGCGGCCTTGATGCTCGCCTCCAGCGCGGCCATCAGGTCGGGCACCTTGGCGGGCGCCGGCGCCGGCGTCTCGACGGTGATCTCCTCGCCCGCCGCCTTGCGCTCGATCAGCTCGAGCACGCGCTCGCGGTACTCGTCCTTGTAACGGGCGGGATCGAAGTCCGTGGTCAGCGAGTCGATGAGCTGGCGCGCCATGTCGAGCTCGCGCGGCGCCGTCGTGCCGCCCGCCTCGGGAAGGTCGTCGATCCCGTCGGCGGGCACGACTTCGTCGGCGTAGAGCATCGTCTCGAGCGTCAGCACCGGTCCGACCGGCCGGATGGCGACGAGGCTCTCCTTCGAGCGCAGCACGACCTTGGCGATGCCGACCTTCCCCGCCTCGTCCATCGCATCGCGGAGCAGGCCGTAGGGCTTCGCGGCCCCTGGCGCCGGCGCCAGGTAGTACGGGTGGTCGTAGTAGATCGGGTCGATCTCGTGCAGCGAGACGAAGTCGAGGATGTCGATCGACCGCGTCTGCTCGGGATCGAGCGACTCGAGCTCGCCGGGATCGAGGACGACGAACCGCTCCGGCCCGATCTCGAAGCCCTTGACGATCTGCTCGTAGGGCACCTCGTCGCCGGTCTCGGCGTCGACGCGCAGCTGCTTGACGCGGTGCATCGTCGCGCTGTTGATCTGGTTGAACCGCACCGTCTTGCGGCTGACGGCGCTGTAGAGCTTGACCGGGACGTTGACCAGCCCGAAGCTGATCGCCCCGCTCCAGATCGCCCGGGCCATCAGGCGAGGGTAAGGGGTTGCGAGCGCATGTGGGAAGGGTCCTACCCGAAAACCTGCCTCCTGACGAGGGGCGGCACCGAAGTTGCGGGGCGACGACCGGCTCGGCGGGTGCCGGTGCGGCGCCCGCCTCCG
>CAZEKK010000285.1:0-3720 GCA_964512905.1 uncultured Solirubrobacteraceae bacterium | reverse complement strand
CGCTGCTCGGCGGCGTCGCCGGCGATCCGCCCGCTTGCGGGCCGGAGATGCGGGAGCGTAAGTCCGGCGCGCGGCGGGCGTTGAAGGGGCATGACGACCTCGCCCGCCCGCTCCGACGCTCGACACGCTCCCCGCCTGGAGGCGGGACGAGGTGACCGGTAGCCGTCCGTGGAGGATCGGGGTACCCTGCGGACCATGGCGAGCGCGGGCACCACGGCGCGGTCGGTCGCCGGGGACGCCGAGGGATCGGCAGAGGACGCACGGCTGGCGCGCGCGGCCGCGGCTGGCGACGGAGCGGCGTTTGCGACGCTCTACGACCGCTACGAGCAGCGGATCTTCACCTTCTGCCAGCGCCTGCTCGCGTCGCCCGACGATGCCGCCGATGCGACGCAGGAGGCCTTCCTCAAGGTGCTGGCACGGCTGCCGAGCCTCGAGGGGCGCGAGCTCAACTTCGCCGCCTACCTCTACACCGCGGCGCGGAACGCGAGCTACGACGTGATCGGGCGCCGCAAGAAGGCCGAGCCGACGGACACGCTGCCCGAGCGCGGCGGCGGCCTGGGCACCCGCGATCCGGGCGACCTCGACCTCGATCCCGAGCGGATGGTCCTGCTCGCTGCGCAGCAGTCCGAAATCCAGGCCGCGAACGCGCGCCTGCCCGAGCGCCAGCGCGAGGTGCTCGCCCTGCGCGAACTCGACGAGCTCTCCTACGACGAGATCGCCGAGATCATGGGGATGAATCGCAACTCGGTGGCGCAGCTCATCTCGCGGGCGCGGATCAAGCTGCGCGAGGAGCTTCAGGGCGGCGCGCTGGCCGCCATCGCGACCGCCTCGCCCGACTGCGACCGCGCCCTGCCGCTGATCGCCGCGCGCGACGACGCCCAGGCCGGTGCGGCCGATCTCGCCTGGCTGGCCGGGCACCTGCGGACCTGCGGCTCCTGCCGCGCCAGCGCCGAGGCGATGGCCGAGGCGGGCGCGTCCTACCGCGCCTGGCTGCCGGCGAGCCTCGTCGGGTTCGAGTGGCTGCGCGACGCGACGGTGGCCCGGGCCGCCGAAATCGTCGGCGCCGACTGGAGCCAGGTGCCGCCCCGTGCCGACCCGACGCCCGGGGGCGCGCCGAAGGAGAGCGCCGCAAGCGGGACGCCCGGCAGATCGTCCGCGAACGGCACCGCGGCAGCCAACGGCGCGGCAGGTGCTGCGACGGGCGCCGCGGTCGGCGCCCGGTCGCGCCGGCGCCGCGCGCTGCTGGCCGCCGCCGTCGCGCTCCCGATCGTGATCGCCGGCGTGCTCGCCTACGAGTTCGCGGGCCACGACGGCCCCGGCATGCCCGCCGCGTCGCCCGCGGCCGCGACGACCGCCGCGCCGCCGGCGAGCCAGGATGCCGCCGGCGGAGCGAAGCCGACGACGACCGGCGCCGCGGAGGCGCCGGCGGACACGCCCGCCGACGCCACCGGCGGCGGGTCATCCTCGGGCAGCCCGTCGAGCGGCGGTTCGTCATCAGGCTCCGGGGGATCAACGCCCAGGCGCACCAGCGCCGCGCGCCCGCGCACGACGACGAAGCAGGGCTCGCAGGTCGACACGCCCGCGGGCGTCGACACCCCGACGGGCGGCAGCCCGGGCGCCGGTACGCCGGCCAGTCCGCCGTCGACCGGAGCGCCGCCATCGTCGCCGCCGACGAGCGGGACCCCGCCGGCGGCGGCCCCGCCGAGCACGACGCCGCCGTCCTCGACGCCGCCGAGCAGCGTGCCGCCGTCGCGACCGCCGGGCTCGTCGGGCGGCGGAAGCACGCCCGGCGGCCCAGCCTGCAGCACGCCGCTCTGCCCGGGCCGCTGACGCCGGTAGGTAGCCGCCGGGGCGCCGCGCCGCTACACTGGCGCGCGATCGGCCAATAGTCGCAGCCGTCCACGAGCGGGCTCCGCGCCACATACGCGGTGCTCAGGGCGGGGTCCGTGAGGCGCCGGTCGCCCTGCGCACAGGGGCAGCCTGCCCGTGTGCTATTTTCGATGGCCGCGCGTTTCCCGCCGCGCGCCCTGCCCTCTCGACCGTTCCGAGGAGTCGCCGTCTTGGCTTCGACCGATGCCCCCCGGACGCGCCGCAGCTTCGCGCGCCTGGACAAGGTTCTCGACGTACCCCACCTCATCGATATCCAGCGCCGCTCCTTCGAGTGGCTGACCGACCCGGAGTCGGGCGGTCTGCGCGAGACGATCAACGACATCTCGCCGATCGAGGATTACACCGGCAACTTGGCCGTGGAGTTCGGCCAGTTCATCTTTGACGATCCGGTCGCCCCGATCGAGGAGTGCCGCGAGAAGGACCTCACGTACGCGCGCCCGCTGAAGATCGAGGTCTCGTTCATCAACCGCGAGACCGGCGAGATCCGCCAGCAGGAAGTGTTCATGGGCGATTTCCCGTGGATGACGGACTGGGGCACGTTCATCATCAACGGGACCGAGCGCGTGGTCGTCACGCAGCTGGTTCGGTCGCCCGGCGCCTACCTGATGGATCCGAAGGACGCCGAGAAGCAGGTCTTCATCGCGAACCTCATGCCGGCCCGCGGGTCCTGGCTCGAGCTCGAGATCGACAAGAAGGGCAAGGTCTTCGTCCGCATCGACCGCAAGCGCAAGCTGCCGATCACCGTGCTGCTGCGCGCGATGGGCTACGTGACCGACCAGGAGATCCGGTCGCTCTTCGACGACTCGCTCTACATCCGCAACACGATCGACTCCGATCCCTACGACGAGCTGCCCCTCCCGCGGTTCGCCGACGAGCTGCCCGGCCTCGAAGCCGCGGTTGCGGCGATCTCCGAGGCCTACCCGGCGCCCCCGGCGCCCGAGGGCGAGGTCGCGCTCGGCGAGGCGGTCGCGCGCGTCAAGGCCCGCCTCGACTGGGCGCTGGCCAAGGGCAAGCTCGACGCGGACGGCAAGGCGGCCGCCGAGAAGCTCCAGGCCGACGTGGCCAGCCTCGAGGAGCGGCTCGTCGCCTTCGACCAGGAGGAGCGCACCCACAACCAGGACCGCGCGCTCGTCGAGCTGTTCAAGAAGCAGCGCCCCGGCGAGCCCCCGAGCGTCGAGAACGCCAAGTCGCTGCTGAACCAGCTCTTCTTCGATCCCAAGCGCTACGACCTCACGCGCGTGGGCCGCTACAAGCTGAACTCGCGCCTGCGCCTGGACATCGACCTCGACACGCGCACCCTGACCCAGGACGACATCATCGCCTTGGTCAAGGAGCTCGTCACCCTCCCGAAGCTGCTCGGCATGCCCGAGCACCCCGAGGAGGAGATCAAGGACTATGCGGCCGAGGCCGTCGTGTTGCAGCGCGAGAACGTCGCGGACCACCTCGACGAGTACGAGCACTTCGGAAACCGCCGGCTGCGGACCGTCGGCGAGCTCATCCAGGAGGCCTTCCGCGTCGGCCTGTACCGGATGGAGCGCGTCGTCCGCGAACGGCTCACCACCGAGGACGCCGACACGATCACCCCGCAGACGATCGTGAACATCCGGCCCGTCGTGGCGGCCCTGAAGGAGTTCTTCGGGTCCTCGCAGCTCTCGCAGTTCATGGACCAGACGAACTCGCTGGCCGGCCTGACCCACCGCCGGCGGCTCAGCGCGCTCGGCGCGGGCGGCCTGACCCGTGAGCGCGCCCCGATCGAGGTGCGCGACGTCCACCCGACCCACTACGGCCGCATGTGCCCGATCGAGACGCCGGAGGGCCCGAACATCGGCC
>CAZEKK010000284.1:0-3727 GCA_964512905.1 uncultured Solirubrobacteraceae bacterium | reverse complement strand
CGGCGTCAGAGCAGCGCCAGCCAGACGTAGTACCCGACGGGGATGGCGAACAGGACCGCGTCGAGGCGGTCCAGCGCGCCGCCGTGGGCCCCGAAGAGCACGCCGGTGTCCTTCGTGTCGGCGTCGCGCTTGATGAGCGACTCGAAGAGGTCGCCCAGCGGCGCCACCACGGCGACGCAGGCGCCGAGCAGCAGGGCGTCCCAACCGGAGAGCCAGTCCTGGTAGAGGCCGGCGAACCAGACGGCCACGGCCCCGACGACGATGCCGATCGCCAGCCCCTCGACCGTCTTGTTCGGCGAGATCGCCGGCGCGAGCGGCCGCTGGCCGAACGCGCGGCCGCCGAGGTAGGCGGCGGTGTCGCCGATGAACGTTCCCACCAGGACGTCGACGATGATCCCGTCCCCGTTGGGCAGATCGCGCAGCAGCACTGCGTAGGCGATCGGCAGGCCGATCCAGATCACGCCGAGCAGCGTGATCGCCATGGCGAAGGTGGCCCCCCGGCGCACCGGGCTGGCCAGCGTGAGCAGGAAGATCACCACGACCCCGGCGGCGAGGGCGAGCAAGATCTGGATCGGCGTGCCGTAGAGGGCCGCGGCGACGATGCCCGCCAGCGCGACGAACCCCCCGAGGCGAACCGGATGGAACCGATCGAACATGGCGTAGAGCTCGTGCAGGCACACCAGGCCCAGCAGCAGCACGCCGGCGGCGAAGATCTCCCCGCCCTGCACGACGAGGAAGATCGCGGCGATGATCGCGGGGATCGCCCACAGGACCCGGGCCAGCAGATCCGAGCGCGGACGGCCGCCGTCCGGCGGTCGCTCGGCCGGCGGCGGGCGGCGGCGCACCACCGGGCCGCGGTCGTCCGAGCCGCCGGCCCGTCCACGCCCGCGACCGCGCGCCCGGCCCTCGCCCGCGGGCCGCCGCGCCGCCATCACCGGCCCCCGAACCGGCGCCGCCGGTCCTCGAACTCGCCCAGCGCCCCCGCGAACGCCTCGCGGGTGAAGTCGGGCCACAGCTCGTCGCGGAAGACCAGCTCGCTGTAGGCGGCCTGCCACAGCAGGTAGTTGGACAGGCGCTGCTCGCCGCTGGTGCGGATGATCAGATCGGGATCGTGCATCTCGGGCGCGTAGAGGTGCTCACGGAACTCGTCCTCGGTCGTCCCGGTGAAGGTTCGCGCCGCATCGACGATTTCCGCCCGCCCGCCGTAGTTGAACGCGACGTAGAGCGTGATCCGGTCGTTGGCGGCCGTCTCGGCCTCGGCCCAGGCCATCCGCTCCACGAGGCGCTTCGAAACGCCCTCGCGGCGTCCGATGAACCGCATCCGCACGCCCTCGGCCTCCAGCTCCGGCGTCTCGCGGTCGATGCGCTGGGCGAACATCCGCATCAGCGCTGCCACCTCGGCGCGCGGGCGCGACCAGTTCTCGGTCGAGAACGAGTAGACGGTCAGCTCGCGGATCCCCCACTCCGCCGCGTCGCGCAGACGCGCCTTGACGGTGTCGGCGCCCGCCTTGTGGCCCTCGACCACGGGCAGGCCGCGCGCCTTGGCCCACCGACCGTTGCCGTCGGTGATGATCGCGACGTGCTCAGGCGCGGACGCCGGCGTCTCGGCGGCCTCGCGCGCGCGCCGCTCCACTAGACCTCGAGGACTTCGGCCTCTTTGCCCTTCATCAGGGCGTCGAGCTCGCCGACCTTCTCATCGGTGAGCTTCTGCAGCTCGACCTCCCCGCGGTGCTCGTCGTCAGATCCGACCTCGCCCTCGGCTTTGAGCTCGCGCAGGTCGTGCATGACGTCGCGGCGGATGTTGCGGATCGCGATGCGCCCTTCCTCGGCGATCTGGTGCACCACGCGGACGAGCTGCTTGCGGCGCTCCTCGGTCAGCTCGGGGATCGTGAGGCGGATGATCGAGCCGTCGTTGCCCGGGGTCAGGCCCAGGTCGGACTCGAGAATCGCCTTCTCGATCATCTTGATCGACGACTTGTCGTAGGGCTGGATGCTCAACAGCCGCGCCTCCGGCGCCGAGATCGTCGCCAACTGGTTGAGCGGGGTCTGTGCGCCGTAGTAGTCGACGGCCACCCGGTCCAGCAGCGCCGGACTGGCGCGACCGGTGCGCACCGAGGCGAACTCGTGGTTGATCGACTCGACGGACTTCGCCATGCGCTCGCGCGCGTCCTGCAGGAGTTCGTCGATCACGTCGCCACCAAGGTTCCCACTCGCTCGCCGGAAACTATCCGATCGATGTTCTCCTCGTCGTCCATGTTGAACACGTAGAGCGGGAGGTCGTTCTCCATGCAGAGCGTCAGCGCGGTCGCGTCCATGACGCGAAGCTGGCGCTGGATCGCATCCATGTGCGAGATCTCGGCGATGAACTCGGCGTGCGGGTCCGAGGCCGGATCGGCGGTGTAGACACCCTCCACGCCGTTCTTGGCCATGAGAATCGCCTCGGCGTGGACCTCGGATGCGCGCAGAGCAGCTGCCGTGTCGGTCGTGAAGAACGGGTTGCCGGTGCCCGCAGCGAAGATGACGACGCGGCCCTTCTCCAGGTGGCGCATCGCGCGCCGGCGGATGTAGGGCTCGGCGACCTCCGAGATCGTGATCGCCGACTGGACGCGAGTGTGGACGCCGTGCTGCTCGAGCGCGTCCTGCAGCGGCAGCGCGTTCAGGACCGTGGCGAGCATCCCCATGTAGTCGGCGGTCGCGCGGTCCATGCCCGCGGCGGCGCCGGCCATGCCGCGGTAGATGTTCCCGGCGCCGACGACGACCGCGACCTGCACCCCGCGGTCGCGCACGCGGGCGATCTGGCCGGCGATCGCCCGCACGCGCTCGGGGTCGGTGCCGTAGGGCAGGTCGCCCATGAGCGCCTCGCCCGACAGCTTGAGAAGGATGCGGCGGAAGGCAGGCTCGGTCACGTCGGGGCGGGAGCCTAGTGGTTGCTCGCGGACGTACGTGCGGGAGCAACCACAAATACCGGCGCGGTCACTCGCCGACCGAGAACCGCGCGAAGCGGCGGATGACGACGTTCTCGCCGGTCTTCGATGCGAGCTCGGCCCGCAGCTGCTCGATCGTCTTGCCCTCGTGCTTGTCGGCGTTGACGTGCGCCTGGCTGAGCAGGACGACCTCCTCGAGCCACTTGCGCAGCTTGCCCTCGGCGACCTTCTCGCGCACGTGCTCGGGCTTGTCGGCGGCCTGCTCGGCGTAGATCTTCAGCTCGGCGGCGCGAACGTCGTCGGGGACCTCGTCCTCGGAGACGTAGCGCGGCGCCGCCGCCGCGATGTGCAGGGCGAGATCCTTCGCGAAGGCGACGAACTCCTCGTTGCGGGCGACGAAGTCGGTCTCGCAGTTGACCTCGACGAGGACGCCGATCTTGCCATTGGCGTGGATGTAGGGCTGGACCGTGCCCTCCGAGGCGGCGCGCTCGGCGCGCTTGCCGGCGTCCTTGACGCCCTTGACGCGGAGCGCCTCGACGGCCTTCTCCATGTCGCCGCCGGCCTCCTCGAGAGCCTTCTTGCAGTCCATCATGCCGGCGCCGGTGCGCTCGCGGAGCGCCTTGACGTCGGCGGCGGAGATCGTGGTGCTCATGCGCTGGGCTCCTCCTGGGGCTCGGCGGGGGTCTCGGGCGCGGCCGGGGCGGCCTCGGGCTCGGGCGGGGCGGCCGGGGCGGCCTCGGGCTCGGGTGGCGCGGCCGGGGCGGCCTCGGGCTCGGGCGGGGCGGCCGGGGCGGCCTCGGGCT
>CAZEKK010000283.1:2572-3753 GCA_964512905.1 uncultured Solirubrobacteraceae bacterium | reverse complement strand
GATCGTCGGCCATCGCGGCCGTAGTCTGCCGGACGCCGGCGCGCGCCGCCCGCCGCCGCCCTCCGCCTGCCGGCGATTCGGAATCGGTCGTCTAGCCTGCGGCGATGCCGGAACTCCCGGAGGCCGAGCGCGCTCGCGCGCAGATCGAGCGCACGCTCGGGCGCGAGATCGTCGCGGTGGACGACCGCGACACCTTCGTCTGCCGCCCCCACGCGCCCGGCGAGATCGCCGCCGCCCTCGTCGGCCGCCGCTTGACCGCCGCGCGGCGCCGGGGGAAGTTCCTGTGGGCCGAGACCGGCGACGACGGGCCGATCCTCGGGCTGCACCTCGGCATGTCCGGGCGGATCGTCGTCGACGAACCCCCGGCCCCGCGCGGCTGGGACCGCTTCGCCATCGAGTTCGTCGGCGGCGGGCGCCTGGCGCTGCACGACAAGCGCCGCCTCGGCCGGGCCGTGCTCGAACCCGATCACGGGCACCTCGGCCCGGACGCCGCCGAGATCGGCCGCACCGCATTCCGCGAGCGGATCGGCACCGGGACCGCCCCGGTGAAGGCGCGGCTGCTGGACCAGGGCGCGATCGCCGGGGTCGGCAACCTGCTCGCCGACGAGATCCTGTGGCAGGCGCGCATCTCGCCGCAGCGGGCCTGCGACGACCTGACGACCGAGGAACTCGACCGGCTGCGCCGGGCGATGCGCGCGGCGATCCGGGCCGCGACCCGGCGCGGAGGCGTCCACACCGGAGCGTTCGTGGCCGAACGCCGCAGCGGACGCTGCCCGCGGTGCGGCACGCTGCTCGAGCGGGCCAAGATCGGCGGGCGCACGACGTACTGGTGCCCGCTGGAGCAGGCCTGACAGCATCCGTCCGGCAGGCAGGCGCCGCGCCGCCCGCGGCGAACCTCGCGGCAGGCCGATGCACAGGAGGGCAACACCCGGCACGCCGCCGTGGGCTACCGTCGACACCGTGGGCATCGCCGCTCGCGCCCGACGCCGCCATGCCGCCCGCCTGCGCCGCCGCCGGCGCAGGCTCGCCGGCGTGGCCGCGCTTGCCGTCGCCGCCGCGATCGGCGGCGCCGCCGTCGCGGCGGGGACCCGCTCCGATGCGCCGTCCGACGCCGGACCGCCGTTCCTGATTGCCGCCGCGCCGGCGCTGACGCTGCCCCCGGTGGGCGTCCTGCCGCCGCC
>CAZEKK010000283.1:0-2472 GCA_964512905.1 uncultured Solirubrobacteraceae bacterium | reverse complement strand
CCGTGCCTCTTCCGCGCGCCGTACGGGCTGACCGACCGGCGCGTCCTGCGCATGGTGCGCAATCGCGGGATGGTCACGGTGGGCTGGGACGTCGACTCGCGCGACTACACGCGGCCGGGGGCCAGGCAGATCGTCCGCACGGTCCTCGGGAGCGTGCGGCCCGGTTCGATCGTCCTCATGCACGACGGCGGCGGCGACCGCGTCCAGACCGTGGCAGCGCTGCCCAAGATCATCCGCGTCCTGCGCCGGCGCAACTACCGGCTCGTGACCGTCCCCGACCTGCTGCGCCTGCGCCGACAGGCTCCGAAAGCCGGCCGGTAGCTTCCCTGCGCCGGCAGGAGTCGGCGCCCGGGGCGGCGAACCACCGTGGGCGCGACCGACCGGCTCGCACGGGCGAAGCGGCTAGACTCGCCCCGCGACCGGGAGCCCGCCCCCGCCTCATGAGCCGCAGGACGCCGACGCGACATCCCAGCCGCACCACCGCACTCGCTGCCGCCGCCGCGGTTGCCGCCGCTGCGTTCGGCGCCGCCGACAGCGCCGGCGCCCGCACCCTGGCCGCCGGCCCGCCCACTGCCGGCGCCGCGAAGGTCACCAAGCCCACCTGGCTGCGGGGCGTGCGGATCACCGAGTACTTCCCGGTGCCCGAGCGGTGGTTCAAGGGCGAGAAGGTCACGCCGCGGGGCCTGCGCAGCGCCCACCGCGTCGACTGGCTCTTCTCCGCACGCGGCCTCTCGATGGAGGGCGACGGGATCGGCCTCGACGGCGAGATCTACAGCATCTACAACACCGGGCGCGGCGGCTGGGTGGACAAGGCCGGGCGACCGTCGTGCGTCTGCGCGGGCGTGTACTGGCGGGCCGGCGCCTTCTGGCGCAACCGGCGCGGCGGCGTGACGTTCAAGCTCGACGGCGGCGGCTGGTCCAACGGCGCCGGCTCGAACTTCGTCCCGCTCTACGGCTCCAGCTTCAAGAAGGGCCAGTCGCGCCCGCTCGAGTACTACGAGAGCATCGCCGTCGACCCGTCGCTGATCCCGCTTGGCAGCCGCGTCTACGTCCCCGCCTACCGGTCGAAGAACGGGACCGGGTGGTTCTGGGCCGACGACACCGGAGGGGCCATCGGCGGGCGCCACATCGACGTCTACCGTCCGCCGCCGGGCTCGCCGAACGACTACGGGAACACGACGACCGGCGCGCGGATCTACGTCGTCCCGCCGCGCGCCGGCGCCCGCTCGGACCGCCGCCGGCCCGCGGCGCCCACGAAACCGCCGGCGGCGCTGCGGTGACGGCGTCCCGGCTTCGCCGACGGGCTGCCGCGACGGGCGGCGTCCTCGTCGCGCTCGCGCTCGCCGCGCCCGCCGCCGCCTCCACCGGCGGGACGGTCCCGGGCGCCGCCGCCCCCGGGGCCGGCGCGCCCGCCGCCAGCACGCCCCTCGACGGCGGCACGGCGCCGGGACCGGCCCCCGCCTCGGGCCCCGCGCCCGCCGCGCCGCCCGCGACCGCCTCGGACCGCCTCGCCGGATGCAAGACCGCCCGGCCCTCGTTCGTGAACCACGGCCCCCGGTCGCGCCGCGTCGTCGCGCTCACCTTCGACGACGGCCCGAGCCCGTACACCGCGACCGTGCTGAGCATCCTGCGGCGCACGAAGGTTCCGGGGACGTTCTTCGTCCTCGGGGGCCAGATCTCGGCCTACCCGAACACGATGAAGGCGATGCTCGCCGGCGGCCACGCGATCGGCAACCACTCGTGGAACCACCCCTCCCTGGCGGGCGGCGGCGGGCTGGCGTGGTCGCAGCTTCGGGGCACCTCGCGCCGCATCCGCTCGGCGACCGGCTACACGCCCTGCGTCTTCCGGCCGCCCTACGGCGCCGTGTCGGGCAGCCTCATCTCGATAGCGCGCCAGATCGGCATGAACACCGTCAACTGGGACGTCGACCCGCAGGACTGGGCCCGGCCCGGCCAGGGCACCATCTACCGCCGAATCGTCAACAACGTCCGGCCCGGCTCGATCGTCCTCATGCACGACGGCGGCGGCCCGCGTGGCCAGACCGTCGGCGCGCTGCCCGGCGTGATCGCCAACCTCAAGCGCCGCGGCTACCGGTTCGCGACCGTGCCGCAGCTGCTGGGGCTCAAGCCCGTCGTCTACTCGCGCTGATCGCCCGCCTGCGCGCGCCGGCCCCGCCCGCCTGAGAGGATCACCGGGCTGCGCTTCGAGCAGCCAAGATCCGCCACCACGAGGTACCGACATGTCCCTGAACAGCTTCAACGCGCGCGACACGCTCAGCGTCGGCGGCCGCGACCTCGAGATCTTCCGTCTCGACGCCCTGCAGGCCCAGTTCGACGTCGCGCGGCTGCCGTTCTCGCTGAAGATCCTGCTGGAGAACCTGCTGCGCTGCGAGGACGGCATCGCGGTCCGCGCGCAGGACGTCGAGGCGCTCGCGACCTGGAACGCGACCGCTGCCCCCAGCGACGAGATCG
>CAZEKK010000282.1:0-3756 GCA_964512905.1 uncultured Solirubrobacteraceae bacterium | reverse complement strand
CCGGAACGCCGGCACGAAACGTCACCGCCCCGCGAGCGCCGGCGCGGGGGGCAGGCGAGTGGCCCGCCACGCGGGGTAGAGGCCGCCCACGATGCCGATCGCGGCGCCGACGAGCGCTCCCTTGAGCAGGACCCCGGCGGAGAGCTCGGGCGTGACGTAGGCGGCGACGTCGAGCAGGCGGACCAGAACCTGGGAGCCGACGGCGCCGAGCAGCAGGCCCAGGCCGGCCCCGAGCACGCTGATCGCGACCCCCTCGGCGAGCACGAGCCCGGCGACCTGGGGGCCGCTGCACCCCACGGCGGTCATGATCGCGAACTCGCCGCGGCGCTCGACGACCGACAGCAGCATCGTGTTGGCCACGCTGATCCCGCCGATGATGAGGGCGAGCACGACGATCACGAGCGCCGCCTTGCTGATGAGCGTGCCATTGGCGCCGGCCCGGGCGGCTTCCTCGGGCGTGCCGATGGCGGCCAGCCCGGGGAAGGCCTTCGTGATCGTCGCTTCGGCGGCCTCGGGCGTCGTGCGCTGGTCGAGCTGCACCGCGACGGTGGTGACGTCGCCGGGACGGCCGGTGAGCGCCTGTGCCGCGGCGAGCGGCACGACGGCGCCGTCGTCCTCGAACAGGATGCCCGTGTGGTAGATGCCGGTGACGCGGAAGAGCCGCCCCTGGACCGCCAAGTCGGATCCGAGCCGCAGGCCCTGCCGCGCCGCGAACCCGTCGCCGAGCGCGATCTCGCCGCGCCCGCGGGCGGGGCGCCCGCTCGTGAAGACCAGTCGCTGGGCCATGAATCCCTGCGGGTCGGCGCCGAAGACGATCGCAGCGGGATCCTCGCGGACCGCCTCGACGAGCAGCTGGATCGGCGTGGCCCGCTCGATGCCCGGCAGGCGCTCCACCCGGGCCGCGAGCGCCTCGGGCAGCACCGAAGCCGTGGGGTCGGCGACGCTCTTCTGAAACAGCCCGAGGTCGGCACGGCCGAGGCGGACCAGGCTGCCGGCGGTCTGCTTGAGCCCGTCGGTGACGCCGAGCAGCGCGACGATCGTCGCGACGCCCACGGCGGTTCCGAGTGCCGACAGCACGGTCCGGGCGGGCCGGCGCGCCAGCGTGGAGGCAAGCAGGCGCAGCATCAGGCCGCCCCCACCCCGGCGCGCGGTCCGGCCGCCTCGGTGACCGCGCCGCCCGCCAGCCGCAGCGTCCGGGTCGCGCGCCCCGCCAGCGCCGGGTCGTAGGTCACCGCGAGCACGGTCATGCCGCGATCCCGCGCGGCGTCGAGCACGCCGAGCACCCGCTCGGACGTCTCCGCGTCCAGCGCCCCGGTCGGCTCGTCGGCGAGCAGCAGCCGCGGACGGTGCACGAGGGCCCGCGCCACCGCGACCCGCTGGCGCTCACCGCCCGACAGCTCCGCCGGCGGGGCCCCCTCGCGCCCCTCCAGGCCCACGTCGGCCAGCAGCGCCCGCGCCCGCGCCGCCCGCTCGTGCCGAGGCACGCGGGCGGCGAGCAGCGGCAGCTCGACGTTTCCCTGCGCGCTCAGGGTCGGCAGCAGATGGTGCGACTGGAACACGAAGCCCACGACCGTGCGCCGGTAGCGGACCGGATGGCGCAGCGCCCACACGTCGACGCCGTCCACGAGCACGCGGCCGGCGTCGGGGCGGTCCAGGCCCCCGATCACGTTGAGCAGGGTGCTCTTGCCCGACCCCGACGGACCGCTCAGCGCCACCAGCTCCCCCGGCTCCACGGCGAAGCCCACGCCGTCGAGCACGACGTTCGCCCCGAAGGCCCGGCGAACCTGCTCGAGTGCGAGGCTGGCGCCGCGGTCGGACATCGTGAAACCGACTACCGCCGCACGCGCACCCAGTAGGTCGGGCGACGGGTTCCGTACCGGCTGGAGACCACGGCCCGCAGGGTCAGGCGGATCCCGGCCGCCCGGCGCGGCCAGACGAACCCTCCGTCGCGGAAGCGTCCCGTGAAGCGATAGAAGGACCGCCGCGCCACGACGCGGCCGCCGTAGAGGAACTCGTAGCGCACGCTCGCCCGCACGCCCCTTCCGCGGTAGGTCGCCGTGACGACGATCGGCCACGCGCGGCCCGCCTTCGGGTAGTGCCCGGGCGCCCGCAGCGTGGCGCGAAAGCCGGCAGCGGCGCCGACCTGCGGGGGCGGCGACGCCAGCGCGAGGCCGGCGCCGAGGGCGGCGCAGACCGCCGCTCCCGTCCCCAGCCGTCCCCAGAATGCCGCGCGCGATCTCACCGCACGTCAGGCTAGGGACTCGGGCGCAGCCCGCATCGGCGGCAAGCCGCGGACGCCGTCGGTAGTTCCCGCGCCCGAGGTCGCGGGGAGCGCGGATGGCGCGTTGGCGTTGCGGGCGTAGCCTGAGCGCATGAATCAGATGCCCCCGGCTTCCGAGTGCGATGCGCGCTCCCTCGAGCACTGACACCGCCGCCGACGTCGTGCGGCGCGAGGCGCTGCCGCTCACCGGCGCCGCCGCCGACTATGACGCGCTGGTGCGCCAGATCGGCGACGCCAGGGTCGTCCTGCTCGGGGAGGCGAGCCACGGGACGCACGAGTTCTACCGCGAGCGCGCACGCATCACGAAGCGGCTGATCGCCGACCACGGCTTCGCCGGCCTGGCCGTCGAAGGCGACTGGCCCGACGGCCAGCGCGTCAACCGCTACGTCCAGGGCGAGGGCTCAGACGGCGACGCCGAGGAGGCGCTGCGCGGCTACCAGCGGTTCCCGGCGTGGATGTGGCGCAACGCCGACGTGCTCGATTTCGTGGGCTGGCTGCGCAGCCACAACGACGCGCGGGCGCCGGGCGCTCCGGCGGCGGGGTTCTACGGCCTGGACCTCTACAGCCTGGGCGCCTCGATGGCGGCCGTCGTCGAGTACCTCGATCGCATCGATCCACCCGCTGGAGCACGGGCGCGGCGCCGGTACGAGTGCCTGCAGCCGTTCGCCGGGGAGAGCACGGCCTACGGCGAGGCGGTGCTGCTCGGCGTGAACGCGACCTGCCGGCGCCAGGTCGTCGAGCAGCTCGTGGAGCTTCGCCGCGAGGCAGGGGCCCGGATGGCAGCCGGCGGGGCGGCGGCAGAGGACGCGGAGTTCGTGGCCGAACGCAACGCCGTCGTCGTGGCCAACGCGGAGGAGTACTACCGCACGATGTTCGGCGACCGGGCCGCGTCGTGGAACCTGCGCGACCGCCACATGGCCGACACGCTCGACCACCTGATTGCCCACCTCGACCGCCGCGGCGGCCGCAGCCGAATCGTCGTGTGGGCCCACAACTCCCATCTCGGCGACGCCCGCCGCACCGAGATGTCGGCGCGCGGCGAGCTCAACATCGGCCAGCTCATGCGCGAGCGCCACGGGGCCGAGGCGGTGCTCGTCGGATTCACCACCTCGACCGGCACCGTCACCGCCGCGAGCGACTGGGGCGGGCCGGCGGAGCGCAAGCGCGTGCGTCCGCCGCTGCCCGAGAGCCACGAGGCGGTGATGCAGGCGGCCGGCATCCCCGCGTTCCTGCTCTGCGGGCTGGCGGGCGGGCGCCTCGGCGCGGCGCTGCGCGAGCCCCGGCTCGAGCGCGCCATCGGCGTGATCTACCGGCCACAGACCGAGCGGGCGAGCCACTACTTCCAGGCCTCGCTCGCCGAGCAGTTCGACGCGCTGGTGCACGTGGACGTCACGCGGGCGCTCGAGCCGCTCGAGCGCAGCCGGTCGTGGGAGTCCGAGCCGCCCGAGACGTATCCGAGCGCGCTGTAGGGCCCG
>CAZEKK010000281.1:2576-3761 GCA_964512905.1 uncultured Solirubrobacteraceae bacterium | reverse complement strand
GAGGTGCTCCACGACGGCGTGCGCGAGCGCATCAGCCCGAACAAGCTGCCCGCCGCGCGGTGGGTGGAGATACTCGAGGCCGCCCACCGGGCGGGCCTGCGGTCGACGTCGACGGTGATGTTCGGCCACATCGAGGAGCCGTGGGAACTCGCCGAGCACCTCCGCGTCGTCCGCGGCGTGCAGGAGCGCACCGGCGGGATCACGGAGTTCGTGCCGCTGAGCTTCATCCCGTTCCACACGCTGCTCGGGCGCACGCACGGCGTGGAGGAGATCTCCCGCGAGGAGAACCTCAAGCACACCGCGGTCTTCCGCCTCGCGCTCGGCCGCGCCATCCCCAACGTCCAGGCCTCGTGGGTGAAGATGGGCCTCGACGCCGCGACCGAGGCGCTGCGGTGGGGGGTGAACGATCTCGGCGGGACGCTCATGGAGGAGAACATCAGCCGCCTCGCCGGATCCTGCCACGGCGTGCGCCTCGAGCCCGCCGACCTGATCGCCGCCGCCCATGCCGCCGGCCGGCCCGCCGCCGAGCGCACGACGCTGTACGAGATCCGGCGGCGCTTCGGACTGCCGGTCGCGATGGCGTCCTAGCCTGTCCGCCGGCGCGGACGACCATGCCGGTCGCGGGAGGCCACGCCGACCCAGTTGGCCGTCACCGCCACCTCTTCGAACCCGGCCCGCACGATGTTCCGGTACGACCGGCTCGGGCGTCCGGGCCGGCGCTCGCCCGTCTCGGTGACGACCACCTCGCAGCCCCGCTGTGCGGCGCGGCGGATCCGGGTCGCGAGGAACGCGCTCTGGGCGCCCTTCCCGCGGGCCTCGGCGAGCGTGCCGGCGAGGCCCAGGTACGCGATCTCGCCCGCGACGTAGCTGGCCGCCGCGCCAACGGCGTCGTCCCCGTCGCAGGCCAGCCAGCATTCCCATCCGGCCGCTTCGGCCCTGGCGATCAGCGGCTCGACGGCCTCGGGCAGGCCGTAGCTCGCCCGCACCACGCGCGCGAAGGCGCGGCGGTCGGCGTCGCTGTCGACTTCGGCGATCCGCAGGACGGTGCGCGGGGCCGGGATGTCGTCGGTTCCCCGGGCGAACAGCATCCATCCCCAGCCGGGCTCCAGGCCGCGCGCGCGCAGCCAGTCCGGCAGCGCCGCCGGCTCGGCGCCGGGGGCGAGCGCGACGTAATACGTCGTGCCG
>CAZEKK010000281.1:0-2476 GCA_964512905.1 uncultured Solirubrobacteraceae bacterium | reverse complement strand
GCCTTGAGGTTCTCGGTCACGACGCCGATCGTCTCGCCGAGCGCGTCGGTCGGGCTGAACTCGACGAGCTCGGTGCCGGCGTGGAACACGGGGGTGTGGCCCGGCGGGGCGTAGTAGGCGTCGCCCGCCTCGTACGTCTCCTCGCGGCCGGCGTAGCGGAAGGTCACCTTCCCGCGGGTCACATGGCCCCAGTGGGGGCATTGGCAGCGGTCCTGCGGCAGCCCCCGGAAGAACGCGGCCATGTCGGCGTCGGCCGTGTAGGACTCGAAGCCAACGGTGTAGCCGCCGTCGAGGTTCTCGTAGCGGCCTTCGAAGCCCTCCATGGCGATCGCCTCGGATGCGGTGTGCTTGGACGCCTTTGGCATGTGCCCTCCCGTCGCTGGTGGCCTGAACGGGGAGCGAGGCTAGGCCCGGGGCCGGGCGCGCGCATCGGCGCGCGCACGCAATCCGGCGGTGCCGGCTACGCAATTCCGTGTGCGTAGGCCCAGGCCGTGGCGGCGGCCCGGGCCGTGCGGCCCGACGCGCCGATCTTCACGTAGACGTTGGCGGCATGCCGCTCGACGGTGCGCACGCTGAGCACGAGCTCCTGCGCGATGTCGGCGTTCGAGCGGCCGCGGGCGATGAGGCGCAGGATCTCGGCCTCGCGCTGGGTCAGGCCGCCGGCGGCCGGCAGGCGGGCTGGCGGGGCGGCCCCGAGCTCGTCCAGGGCGGCCCGGGCCCGCGCCTGGGCCCGGGCAGCGGCGTCCGTGCGGCCGGCCAGGCGGAGCACCGGCACGAGCTCCAGCCGGGCCAGCGCGGCGTCGATGCGCGCGCCGGCCGCGTCGAACCGCTCGGCGGCGTCTTCGATCAGGACCGCCGCGCCGGCGTCGGACTCCGCCGCCGCCACCCGGCCCTCGGCCAGGAGCGCCGCCGCCCGCAGCGGGCCCGCCGGGCTCGCGCGGGCGATCTGCGCCAGTTCGGACGCGGCCGTCCGGGCGGCGGAGCGGTCGCCGGCGGCCACGGCGGCGCGCACGGCGAGCTCGAGCCCGGCCACCCGCTCGAAGCGGTCGGTGTCGCCGATCCGGCGCAGGAACCGGGCCGCGGCGTCGCGGGCGTCGCGGGCGTCCCCCCGGTCGAGGGCCAGGAGCCCGGCGACGAGGGCCGCCAGCGGGTGCCCCGAGGCCGCCTGCGCCAGCGTCTCGGCCTCGGCCGTGCGCCCCTGGCGGCGGCGCAGCTCGGCGAGCCGGGCCAGGGCGTCGGCCTCCCGGCCGGGCCGGATCGCCCCGAGCTCCTCGGCGGCTGCCGTGAGCTCGGCGTCGGCCTGGGCCCAGTCGCCGTGCCAGAGCAGCACGTCGGCGTAGTGGGTGCGGCAGACCGAGAACATCTGGCGGTCGCCGAACCGGGTGGCGATCTCCCGCACCCGCAGGCACCACTCCTGCGCGCCCTCGAGGTCGCGGGCGCGCTTGCACGCGTCGATGGCGTAGCAGCACACGCTCTCGATCGAGTCGACGTCCGTCATCTCCCCGGCCAGCGCCGCCGCGGCCGCCGCGTCGATGCGGCGCATGCCCGGCTCGACGTCGCCGGCGCTGACCAGCGCGAGGCCGGCCAGGCCGGTCGCGAGCATCTCGGCATCGATCGCCTTGACTTCGCGAGCGATGGCGATGGCGGCCTCGGCGTGCGCCCGCGCGGCGACCGGGTCGTGTCCGGACAGGAGCGCCAGGTGCGCCCGCATCATCGGGATGTAGGCGCTCGCCGTGCTCGGCGGCTCCCCCTCGACGAGCATGGCGGCGCGCTCGACCCATCCTGCTGCCTCGGACGGGCCGCGGAAGGCGTAGGCGTCGTAGGCCAGCTGCACGGCCAGCCGTGCCGCCGTCGCCGAGTCGTCCGCGCCCCGGGCCAGCCGGTAGCCCGCCTCGTGGGCGGCGAGGGCGGCGTCCGCGTCGAGGGCGTAGCGGGCCGCGATGCCGAGCCCTTCGAGCGCCGCCGGCGTCGGTCGGCTCTCGACCGCCTCGGCGAAGCGGCGCCTCGCTTCGCCCCAGTCGCCCCGGGCGAGCGCCGCCTGCCCGGCCTCCACCGCGTGCTCGCCCTGACCGTTCGGCATGCCCTACCCCGGGCGCACCGCCACGGGCACGGGCGCGCCCAGCAAGGTGCCTTGCACGGCGTCGACGCCGAGGTCGCGGACGATCGCCAGGGTCTCGTCGTCCTCGACGCGCTCGGCGATCGCGGTCATCCCGAGCCCGTGAGCGAGCTCGACGATGGCCCGCACGGTGTGGAGGTCCGTCTCGCTCGTGCGCAGCCCGGCGATGAACTCGCCGTCGATCTTGATCGTGTCGACCGCGAGGTTCTTCAGGTAGTAGAAGGCGCCGTAGCCCGAGCCGAAGTCGTCGATTGCCACGCCGCAGCCCAGCTCGGCCAGCCGCGCCGCGAAGCGGCTGGCGGCGTCGATGTTCACGATCGCCTCGGTCTCGGTGATCTCGAACTGCAGCGCGCCGGACGG
>CAZEKK010000280.1:0-3772 GCA_964512905.1 uncultured Solirubrobacteraceae bacterium | reverse complement strand
GGGGACGGCGCCTGGCGATTGACGACGCGCATCATCTCCTCGGGCGTCACGCCGTTGGCGGTCAGCGCGGCGACGAACGACCCGGCGCTCGTGCCGACGTAGATGTCGAACTGGTTGACCGTCCGGTTGTCGGAGAGGAGGTCGAGCGCGCGCAGCGCGCCGATCTCGTAGACCCCCCCGGTGAAGCCGCCGCCGCCGAGAACCAGGGCCGTCTTCGAACGCCGGCGTCGGCGCGAGGCCGGCTTCGGTTTCGAGGGGCGATCCTTGTCCTGGGCTTCGAGCTTGACGACCTTGCCCATCAGAACCTCCATATTAGGGAGGAGCACGGCGAAAAGGTACGTCCGTGACGCCAAACTCCCTCTCACCGCGACCTTCCACCGGCCGCCGTGTTTCCATGTACTCGACCGTGAACCGCCTCTTCTTAGCCTGCACCGCCGTGCTGGCAGCTGTTGCTGCCGCTGCGACCCCCGCCAGCGCCCTCTCCGAATCGGGGCTGCGCGCCCGCCTCGCCGCTTCCCTGGCGCCGGCAGGCGGCGCGTCCGGCGCCTACGTCGTGGACCTCTCGACCGGCCGGTCACTCTTCGCCCGGCGGGCCGACTCGCGCCTCATCCCGGCCTCGGTCAACAAGCTCGGGACAACCGCCACCGCGCTCGAGCGCTACGGGCCCGACGCGACGATCCCCACCGCGGTGCTGGGCACCGGGACGCTCGGCGACGACGGCACGTACCGCGGCACGCTGTACCTGCGGGGCGAGGGCGACCCGACGTTCGGCTCGGACAGCTTCACCAGCCGCGCCTACGGCGGCGGGGGGACCACCGGCGATCTCGCCCGCAAGCTCGACGCCCTGGGGATCGAACGGGTCCGCGGCCGCGTCGTCGGGGACGAGTCGTTCTTCGACGCCCTGCGCGGCGTGCCGGACTCCGGCTACGCGACGTCGATCTACATCGGCCCGCTGAGCGCGCTGGGCTGGAACCGCGCCGCGGGCCCAGGCGGATTCCAGCGCCGGCCCGCCCTCTACGCCGCTGCGCGGCTGACCGACGCGCTGCGCGAGCGCGGCATCTCGGTCTCCGGCGCGCCGTCGACGGGGCCGACGCCCGCCGGGGCCGACGGCCTGGCCGAAACGGAGTCCCTGCCGATCGCCACGGTCATCCGGCTCACGAACCGCCCCTCGGACAACTACCTCGCCGAGATGCTGCTCAAGGGCATTGGCGCACGCTTCGGCACGCGCGGCTCGACAGCCGCGGGCGCAGCCGTCGTGGCCCGGCAGCAGGCGCAGTGGGGCGCGCGCCCCGTCGTCGTCGACGGCTCCGGCCTCGGGCGCGGCAACCGCACGACCGCCCGCAACGTGGTCCGCCTGCTCACCGGGATGGCCTCCAGCCCGCGGTTCGCCGTGTTTCGGGATTCCCTGCCGGTGGCCGGACGCAGCGGCACGCTGGCCGGCCGCATGAACGGCACGATCGCCCAGGGCCGCTGCCAGGCGAAGACCGGCACCCTCTCGAACGTGTCCGGCCTCGCCGGCTACTGCCGCACGGCCAACGGGCACACCGCCGCCTTCGCCGTGCTCATGAACCGGGTCTCGGTCGGCGGGGCCCGCGGCCTGCAGGATCGGATGGCCGTGGCAATCGCCGCCTCGCGCCCGTCCGGAGCCGCCCGGCCGATCGCCGCCCGGCCCGCGCCGGCCGCCACGCCCGCCCCCGCGTCGCCGGGCGGCGGTTTGACCGCACCGTAGGTCGGCCGGGCCCGCAGCAGGGCCGCGGGCGCCGCCGCCGGACCCAGCCCCGGGCCAGCCCGCGGCCGAGCCGGGACCGCATCCGCGACGTGCGCCCGGCGCCGTTCGCCGGGTCTGCGCCTCAGCCGGATCCGGCCTCGACTGCCCCTCCGTCCAGGAGCGCCGCCAGCCCGTCCTCGTCCACGACGGTGACGCCGAGGCGCTCGGCCTTCTCCAGCTTGGACCCCGGGCTCTCGCCGGCGACGACGTAGTCGGTCTTCTTCGAGACCGACGCGGTGACCCGGCCGCCGGCCGCGAGCACGCGCTCGGTGGCCTGTTCCCGCGTGAGCGTCGGGAGGGTTCCGGTGAGCACGATCGTCTTGCCGGCCAGCGGCCCCTCCCCCGGCGGCGGGCCCTCCTGCTCGAGCTGGACACCGGCGGCCCGCAGCCGTTCCACGAGGCCGGCCATCGTCTCGTCGCGAAGCTCCTCGGCGATCGTGTCGGCGAGGATCGGCCCGATCCCCGGCGCCTCGGCGATCTCCTCGGGCGAAGCCGCCATCAGCGCGTCCATCGAGCGGAACCGCGCGGCGAGGTTGCGCGCGTTGACCTCGCCGATGCCCTCGATGCCCAGGCCGAAGAGCACCTTGGCGAACGGGCGTTCCTTGGAGGCCTCGATGGCCGCCACGAGGTTGCGGGCCGAGATCTCGGCGAACCCCTCGAGCCCGGCGAGCTGCTCGGCGGTCAGCCGGTACAGGCCGGCCGCGTCGCTGATGAGGCCGTGCGCGAGCAGCAGCGTGACGCGCTCGTCGCCGAGCCCCTCGATGTCCATCGCCCCGCGGTGCACGAAGTGGCGGACGGCCTGCCACTGCTGGCCCGGGCAGCCGGATCGGTTCGGGCAGACCGTGAAGACCGCGTCGGGCGCCTTGACCGTCGGCGTGTCGCAGGCCGGGCAGCGCGACGGAGGGCGCGGCGGCTCTGCGCGACCGGGGCGCTGGGCGGCGTGCGGGGCCGGCGAGACGACCTGCGGGATCACGTCGCCGGCACGCAGCACGATCACCTCGTCGCCGGGCCGGACGTCCTTGCGGGCGAGGTCCTCCTCGTTGTGAAGCGTCGCCAGCCTGACCGTCACGCCCCCGACGACGACCGGCTCGAGCACCGCGAACGGGACGAGGTGGCCGGTCCGTCCGACGTTCCACTGCACGTCGCGCAGCGTCGTCGTCGCGGTCGTGGGCGGGAACTTCCACGCGATCGCCGCCCGCGGCTCGCGCCCCACGACGCCCAAGCGGCGCTGCAGCTCGTGGTCGTCGACCTTGACCACGACCCCGTCGATCTCGTAGTCGAGGGCGCCGCGGCGCGACTCCCACCACCGGCAGCGCTCCACGACGGCCTCGATGTCCTCGAACCGCGCGACGTCCGGGTTGACCTTGAAGCCGCGGGCCCGCAGCCACGCCAGCGCCTCCCAGTGCGAGGCGAACTCGATCCCCTCGCTCGCGCCGACCCCGTAGCACCAGATCGACAGCGGTCGCGCCGCGGCAAGGGCCGGATCGAGCTGCCGGATCGAGCCGGCGGCGGAGTTGCGCGGATTCATGAAGGTCGGCTCGCCGGCAGCGGCGCGGCGCTCGTTGAGCTCGGTGAAGGCGGCGAGCGGCAGGTAGACCTCGCCGCGGACCTCGATGAGGGGCGGCGCGTCCTCGATGTGCAGCGGCACGGCCCGGATCGTCCGCACGTTCTGGGTGATGTCCTCGCCGATCGTGCCATCGCCCCGGGTCGCACCGCGCTCGAGGCGGCCGTCGCGATAGACGAGCGACATCGCCAGCCCGTCGATCTTGGGCTCGGCGACGTAGGTGAACGGGGGATCCTCGATGCCCTCGCGCGCCAGGAAGCTGCGCATCCGCTCCACCCACGCCCGCAGCTCGTCCTCGCTGCGCGCGTTGGCGAGCGAGAGCATCGGCTGCAGGTGCTCCGCGGGCTCGAAGCGGTCCAGCGGCCTGGCACCAACGCGCTGGGTCGGTGAGTCGGGCGTGACGAGGTCGGGGTGGGCGGCCTCGAGCGCCCGCAGCTCAT
>CAZEKK010000279.1:0-3783 GCA_964512905.1 uncultured Solirubrobacteraceae bacterium | reverse complement strand
TCGCCTTCTTCTTGCCGGCCACCTGCATGCGCCTGGGGCCCTTGCGGGTGCGGGCATTGGTCTTGGTGCGCTGCCCGCGGACCGGCATGCCGCGGCGGTGGCGAAGGCCGCGGTAGCAGCCGATCTCCATGAGGCGCTTGACGTTCTGCGAGCGCTCGCGCCGCAGGTCGCCCTCGACAGTGACCTCGCGCTCGATGGCGTCGCGCAGCTTGACGACCTCGTCGTCGGTGAGATCGCGGACGTAGGTGTCGGGGTCGATCCCGGCCTCCTTCAGGAGGTCGTTGGCGGTCGAGCGGCCGATGCCGTAGATGTAGGTGAGTCCGATCTCGACCCGCTTGTTCAGCGGGATGTTGATGCCGGCGATGCGGGCCATGAGGTTCTAGGTCACCCCTGCCGCTGCTTGTGGCGGGGGTTCTGACAGATCACGAGCACCGCGCCGTGGCGGCGGATGATCTTGCACTTCTCGCACATCGGCTTGACCGACGGTCGTACCTTCATGGTCCCTTTCGGATCGTTTCCGACGCCGGGGCTCTGGCTGCCGGTGCGGCTTCCGCTACCCCGTCGTGGCCTTTCGCGCGCCCGAGACCGGTGGCCCGGAGCGCGACCGCGGATGGTAGCAAAGCCCACCTGCTCCCTAGATGGTTGATTCCGAATCCGCGTGCGCGCCATGGCCGTGCCGGCGGCTTCTGCCAAGGACGCAGGGCGCCGCCCATGCCGGTGGCATGGGCAAGCCCGAGGACGCCGGCAGGGGCCGACGGCGCGGCCAGGGCGGGCGTGGGGGTCCGGATTCAGCCATCTATGCCGCGGCCTGCGACGCATCGAGGTGCCACGGCGTGCAGATTCGCGGCCCCTCGGCGGTGATGGCGATGGTGAACTCGAAGTGCGCCGCAAGCGACCCGTCCGCGGTGTAGATCGCCCAGTGATCGTCGCCCATCCGGACCGCGTGGCGGCCCGCCGTGACCATCGGCTCCACCGCGAGGACCATCCCCTCCTCGAGCAGCGGACCGGTGCCGGGCTCGCCGAAGTTCGGGATCTGCGGATCCTCGTGCATCTCGCGGCCGATGCCGTGGCCCACGAGCGACCGCACGACGGCGAATCCCTCGGCCTCGACGTGAGCCTGCACGGCGTGCGAGACGTCGCCGAGGCGGTTCCCGGCCACGCACTGGTCGACCGCGGCGAACAGCGATCCCTCGGTCGCCCGCAGCAGGCGGGAGGCGATCGGCGAGACCGGCCCGACCGGGAACGTCCGGGCCGCGTCGGCGACCCATCCGTCGAGCACGACGCCGATGTCGACCGAGATGATGTCCCCGCGCGACAGCTTGTACGGCCCGGGGATCCCGTGGACGACCATCGAGTTCGGCGAGGCGCAGATCGACCCCGGAAAGCCGCGGTAGCCCTTGAACGCCGGCTCGGCGCCCTGGGAGCGGATGAACGCCTCGGCGGCGGCGTCGAGGTCGGCGGTCGTGACACCCGGGCGCACCTTGGACTTCAGCAGCGCCATCGTGCGCGTATGGATCTCGCCGGCGGCGGCGATCTTGTCGATCTCCTCCGGGGTCTTCTTGATGATCACAGCGTGCCCTCGAGCCGCAGCGTGGCGAGCGTCGCCCGGATGTGGTCGTGGACCTCCGTCGGCGGGCGGCTGCCGTCGAAGCGACGCAGGAGCCCCTGGTCCTCGTAGTAGTCGATGAGCGGGGCCGTCTGGGCGTGGTAGACCTCGAGGCGCCGGCGGACGGTCTCGGGCTTGTCGTCGTCGCGCTGGATCAGCTCCGACCCGTCGACGTCGCAGCGCCCCTCGACCTTCGGCGGGTCGAACTCGACGTGGTACACGCGGCCCGAGCTGAGGCTGACCCGGCGGCCGGAGATGCGGCGGATGACCTCGTCGTCGGAGGCCTCGATCAAGAGCACGGCCGCCAGCGCGCGGCCGAGGCTGTCGAGCTCGGCGGCGAGCGCGTCGGCCTGCGCGACCGTCCTGGGGAAGCCGTCGAGGATGAAGCCGTCCTTGGCCTCCTCTCCGTTGAGCTCGGCCTCGATCATCGAGATGATCACGTCGTCCGGGACGAGATCGCCGGCGTCCATGTACCGCCTGGCCTCCTCGCCGAGCGGCGTGCCCTGCTTGACGTTCTCGCGCAGCATGTCGCCGGTGGCGATGTACGCGAGCCCGAAGTCGCCGATCAGCCGGGCCGCCTGGGTGCCCTTCCCCGCCCCCGGAGGGCCGAGCAGGATCAGGTTCAGCTCGGTCATTTCAGGAAGCCCTCGTAGTTGCGCATCATGAGCTGCGCCTCGAGCTGCTTCATGGTGTCCAGGGCGACGCCGACGACGATCAGCAGGGACGTGCCGCCGAAGAAGAAGTTCGCGCTGGTCTGGTTGATGAGGATGGTCGGCAGGGCCGCGACCGCAGCCAGGTAGAGCGCCCCGGGGAACGTCAGCCGGGCGAGCACGCGATCGAGGAACTCGGCCGTTGGCCGGCCGGGTCTCACCCCGGGTATGAACCCGCCGTGTTTCTTGAGGTTGTCCGCCTGGTCGACCGGATTGAACGTCACCGCGGTGTAGAAGTAGGTGAAGAGCACGATCAGGATCGACTCGCCGACGATGTACGCCCAGTCGTTCGGGGCGAAGAAGGTCGCCACGTCCTGTGCCCACGGCGTGTTGATGAGCTGTCCGACCGTGGGCGGGAACGCCATCAGCGAGGCGGCGAAGATCACCGGGATGACGCCGGCCATGTTGACGCGCAGCGGGAGGTAGGTCTGTCCGCCCTGGGTCATGCGGCGGCCGATGACCCGTTTGGCGTACTGAACCGGGATGCGGCGCTGGCCCTCCTGCACGAACACGATTGCGGCAATGACCGCCAGCGCCACGAACGGCATCATCACCTTGAAGACCTGGTCGGGGTTGGTCCACCAGGCCTGCACGCCGTTCGGGAGCCCCGAGACGATGCTCGCGAAGATCATCAGCGAGATGCCGTTGCCGATCCCGCGCTGCGTGATCAGCTCGCCCATCCACATCAGGAGCACGCAGCCCGCGGTGAGGCAGATGACGATCAGGAAGACCTTCGGGAAGGTGAGGTTGTCGACGACGTTCTGCCCCGCGTTGGAGCCGAAGGACTGGAAGAGGAAGACGTAGCCGACCGCCTGGCCGGCGGCGAGAGCCACCGTCAGGTAGCGCGTGTATTGCGTGATCTTCTGCTGGCCAACCTCGCCTTCCTTCTGCAGCTTCTCCAGCGACGGCACGACGACCGTCATGAGCTGCAGGATGATCGAGGCGGTGATGTAGGGCATGATCCCGAGCGCGAACAGCGCCACGCGCTGCAGGCCGCCGCCCGAGAACAGGTTCAGGAACCCGAGGATGTTCGAGCCGGAGAAGTTCTTCTGGATCTCCTCGACGGCCTGCGTGTTGATCCCGGGGACGGGAATGTGCGAGCCGAGCCGGTAGAGCGCGAGCACCAGCGCGGTGAACGCGAGCTTCTTGCGGATCTCCGGAACCGAGAAGGCTTTGAGGATCGTGGCGGCCACGGAGCCTCAGCCCGCTACGGCTCGATCAGCTGGCAGGTGCCCCCGGCGGCCTCGATGCGCTCCCGCGCCGATGCGCTGAACCCGTGGGCGTGCACGGTCAGCGGCTTGGAGATCTCGCCGCGGGCCAGGATCTTCACCGGGACGTCCTTGCGCGTCGCCAGGCCGCGATCTCGGAGGGTCTCGGGCGTGACCTCGGCGCCGCTGTCGAAGCGCACCTCGAGGTCGGCGAGGTTCACCGGCTGCGTGTGGGTGCGGAACGGCTCGAACGGCATCG
>CAZEKK010000278.1:0-3816 GCA_964512905.1 uncultured Solirubrobacteraceae bacterium | reverse complement strand
AAGAGCCCGGCGATCCCGCACATCGTGGACTACGACCTCCTGCGTCGGGGACGAACGGCCAGTGTAGTGTGCGATCACTCCATGCCGGACGGCACTGAGCGCCACAATTCACGTTCTTAGATGTGGGATTCTCACACTAGTAGAGCTGCAGGTACCGATCGAGCTCCCACTGCGTGATCTGCTCGTGGGCCTGCTGCCACTCCGAGCGCTTGCAGCGCACGAAGTAGTCGACGTAGTCCTCGTCGGCGCACCGCCCCAGCGCCGCCCGCATCACGCGGCACTGCTCCAGCTCGCGCGTCGCGTCGAGCAGGTTGGCCGGCAGCGTCTCGACGCCCATCTCCTTGCGCTGGGCCTCGTCGGTCTCGAACAGGTTGGCCTTCGTCGGCTCGCCGGGCTCCAGCCCGCGCTCGATCCCGTCCAGGCCGGCGGCGAGCACGGCCGTCGCGGCGAGGTAGGGGTTGCACGAGCCGTCGACCGTCCGGTCCTCGATCCGCCCGACATCGGGGATCCGCAGCATCATCGAGCGGTTGTTGTGCCCGTAGGCGACGTAGGCGGGCGCCCACGTCGCGCCGCTCGTCGGCGCCCCGATCACCAGCCGCTTGTACGAGGTCACCGTCGGGGCGGTGACGCAGATGTACGCCTTGGCGTGGGCCTTGAGGCCCGCAAGGAACTGGTAGCCCGTCGGCGACAGCCCGAGGCCGCGCGGATCGTCGGCGGGGTCGGCCTCGAAGACGTTGACGCCGTCCTTCCACAGGCTCATGTGGAAATGGCAGCCGTTTCCGGTCAGGTGCCCGAACGGCTTGGGCATGAACGTGGCGATCAGGC
This sequence comes from uncultured Solirubrobacteraceae bacterium, assembly GCA_964512905.1. Taxonomy (GTDB): domain Bacteria; phylum Actinomycetota; class Thermoleophilia; order Solirubrobacterales; family Solirubrobacteraceae; genus CANJIV01. Next base: position 2,991 of record CAZEKK010000278.1, on the reverse strand, counting down.
CGCGCTCCTGGGCCATCGACTCGACCATGTACCGGTAGAAGACCGCCCGGTCGCAGGTCGTCAGCGCGTCGGCGAACGCCCAGTTCTGCTCGAACTGCCCGTTGGCATCCTCGTGGTCGGTGGCGTAGTTGTCCCAGCCGAGCGCGGTGATGTTCTTCGAGACCTCGGAGACGAAGTCGAGGTTGCGGGTCAGCGCCCGCATGTCGTAACAGGGCTGCTCGAGGGTGTCGAGCGGATCGGCCAGCTCGAGCGAGCCGTCGTCGGCGCGCCGCAGCAGGAAGTACTCGAGCTCGGCGCCGATCTTCAGCTCGTACCCCTGCTCGGCGGCGCGCGCGATCTGGTTGCGCAGGATCGTCCGCGGGCAGTACGGCCACGCCTCGCCCTCGACCGTCACGTCGCAGGCGAAGCGGGCGACCGTCGGCTTCCACGGCAGCGGCGTGAAGCTGGCCACGTCGGGCATCGCGATCATGTCCGGGCTGTCCGGCGTCTGGCCGATGTCGCCGGCGGCGAAGCCCGCGAACCCCGCGCCGTCCTCGACGAGGTCGTCGAGGTGGTGGGCCGGCACCAGCTTGGCGCTGGGCTTGCCGTGCATGTCGACGAACTGGGCGAAGAAGAACTCGATGCCCTGCTCGTCGACGGCGCGGCGGACGTCGTCGATGGTGACCGGGTCGGACTCTGTCATTCCTGCTCCTTCGCTCGCGGGCTCATCCTTCTATTGGACCGGCAACCCGGTGGCAATGGAGGATCGAACCACCGTTTTTCTCGAACGCTGTTCACACTCTCCACCGCTCATGCGTCGTCGCTCACCACCACGACGTGAACCGGGATCGACGCCTTGCGGCGGACCCGATAGGCCTCCTGCGACCACATGAAGTCGGCGACGAGCGGGTGACGCTCGGGCCCGGCCTCCATCACGATCACGTCGCACCCCAGACGCTCAGCCTCGCCGGTGATCCGCTTGGTGGCCTTCCGAGTTCCCAGGACCGCCCCGGTCGCCGCGATCCCTCGCCGCTCCAGCGCGGCCACCGCAGTGTCGACCGTAGCCCGGCGCGCTTCCCACTCCCGCCGCGTCGGCATCAGCCCGGGGTTCGGGAAGCCGAATGCGGTGCCGTGGATCCTGGCGATGACGAAGACGTGCACCGGCGCGTCTGTCCGTGCGGCGAGGTCGGCGGTGTAGTCCAGCGCGCGCGGCGAGAAGTCCCGCTCCTCGCTGGCGAGCAGGATCCTCGTCGGCATGCCGGCGACCGGATCGGGCGGCGGGCGGACAGCGCGACGCAGCACGGCTACTTCTCGTGCACCACCTCGTCCATGGCCGGCGGGGCCACGGTCGGCTTGGGCTCAGGCGGCCCAGTGCGTTTGTCCTCGATCCGTGTGCGGTACAGGTACAGCGGCACGTAGGCGAGGAGCACGGCCCAGCCGAGGAAGTAGTACGTCTCCGTGTCGCCGAGCCGCGAGTACTGGTAGCCCCCGTAGGACCAGATCACGAAGAAGACGACCGCCAGCGCGAGGGCCACCCACTTGAAGGCCCGCGGCAGGTTGAACGGCCGCGGCACGTTCGGGCGCCGGTGCTTGAGCATGAAGTAGCCGACGCAGACGATGACCACGGAGGCGGTGTAGCCGACGTTCGAGAACGTGTAGATCTCGACGGCCCCGCCGAGCAGGACGACGAGCAGCGAGCAGACGACGTTGAACGCCATCGCCCGGCCCGGCACCCCGTGGCGGTTGATGCGCTGGAAGAAGTGGGGGAACTGCCCGTCGACGGACATCTGATGCAGCGACCGCGCGCAGCCCATGATCGCGTTGAGCGCGGAGAGCGCCAGGGCAACGATCAGCATGATGGCGACCAGCCAGTTCAGCACCTGGCCGCTGGCCGAGAACACCTCGCCGGCGAACGTCACGAACATCGTGTTCGGGTCCACGAGGTTCGGGTTGCTGAGCGCTTTCGCGCCCAGCACCGCCACGAATCCCATCGGGATCAGCGTGTAGATGAGCAGGCCGTAGCCGCCCTCGAGGTTCATCGCGATCTTCGCGTCACGGTGCGGATCGCGGCACTCGCCGATGTAGCACGCGGCCGCCTCCATCGCGATCACGTTCCAGGTGAGCAGGAACGCGTAGGCGAGGTAGAGCGTCAGCCAGCCGGTGCCGTCGAGGCCGGAGAAGAAGCTGGAGCCGTCGAGCTGCTCGAAGCCGCTCAGGTTCCCGAAGTCGGCGTTGCCGCTGACGAGCCACGACACCGCGAGGAACGTCAGCGGGATCATCGAAACGACGCCGAGGACGGTGGCGAACACCGTCCCGATCCGGATCCCGAAGTAGGCGGGAATGAAGAACAGCAGGATGCCGACGACGGCAATCGCCAGCGTCCACCAAGCGATGAACGTGTTGATCGGCGTGAACCCGGAGTCGGTGTTGAGCCCGAACCGATCGGCGAGATAGAACGACGCGAGGATCATGTTCAGCGGCGCGACCGGGAACCAGCCGAGCCAGTACATCCAGGCGGCGCCGCCGTTGAGGTGCTTTGCCAGTCGCGGCGTACGGTCCCGGAACGCGGGATAGACGTACGACGGGAGCCCGCCGGTGCGCTCGGGCATCATCGCCGCGAGTTCGGCCAGGAGCAGGCAGAGCAGGTACCCCGTGAAGGTGACGACCACGATGAGGGGGATCGAGGCGGCGCCGAGCGTCGTGACCATCACCGGCGCGATGCCGGTGACCAGGATCACTCCCGCCAGGCCGATGACGAACGCACCCCACCAGTTCGTCTCCTGCTTCAGCCCCCCGCCCTCGTAGGTGAGCTCCTCCAGCTCGGCCCTGGCGACCACCGGCTTGTCCGTCATCGCACAGCCCCCTCTTCACTCCCCCGCGGAGCGCCAACGCGCCTGCTCTCATCGTACCGCCGGGTGTCAACCACCCTGGCGGGCCATCACGGCCCGCTTTCGGCGGGGCTCGGCGAGAGCCCGGTCTCCTTCGTGTTGCGCTCGGTGGTGACGGCGGCGA
>CAZEKK010000277.1:0-3831 GCA_964512905.1 uncultured Solirubrobacteraceae bacterium | reverse complement strand
GAGCAGCTCGGTGACGCCGAGCGATGGGTGAAGTCGGCGCTCGATCGCGGCGACCGGCTCATGGGCTTCGGCCACCGCGTCTACCGCGCCGAGGATCCCCGGGCCCGCGTCCTGCGGCGCGTCGGCCGCGAACTGGGATCCCCGCGGTTCGAGATCGCCGAGGCGCTCGAGCAGGCCGCGCTGGCCGAGCTGCAGGCGCGCAAGCCCGACCGGATCCTGGCCACGAACGTCGAGTTCTGGTCGGCGGTCGTCCTCGACCTGGCCGACATCCCGGCGCACCTCTTCACGCCGATGTTCACGTGCGCCCGAACCGCTGGCTGGTCGGCGCACATCCTCGAGCAGAAGCGCGAGGCGCGCCTGATCCGGCCCTCGGCGAAGTACGTCGGGCCCGGGCCGCGGCCGGTCAGCGCCGTCGAGGGCGCGCCGGCGAGCGCGTAGCCGCAACCGAGCGCGAAGCAGCGATCCGCCGCCGCCGTCGCGGCCGCGGCCGCGGCCGCGACGGGCCGGGCGCGCGACCGTCTTCAACCGTCGCAGCCGCGACGCTGGGCGGGTCGCGGTCGCGACGGCCGCACGGGCCATCGCGTCCTACGCTGGGCCCATGCCCGCTCCCCGCCCAGCCTCCGCCCGGCCGCACCGCCCCCGCGGCCCCGTCGCCGTCGCGGCCTTCGCCGCCGCCGCCGCCGCGCTCGCCGCGGCGCCGGCGCTCGCCGCGGCGCCGGCATGGCAGATCGTGCGGGCCGGCCAGCTCGAGGTCACGCAGGGAGCGCTTGCCCCCGCCGGACGGGCGTCGCTGCAGACGGACAGCCCGAAGCTGCGGGCCGTGCAGCGCAAACCGGCGCGGATGCCCACGCGGGCCCTGCTCACCTTCCGCCTGCGGGGCCCGAGCACGACGATCGAGCCGCTCGGGTCGGGCCAGATCCGTCAGCAGATCGGGCTCAAGCTCCGTGCCTCCGATCCCTGCAACTTGGTCTACGCCATGTGGCGCTCGGCGCCGCAGCGGGCAGTCGTGGTCTCGGTCAAGCGCAATCCTGGCCAGACCACCTCCGCGCAGTGCGGCAACCGCGGCTACACGGACGTCGCCACGATCCCGCTCGCGGGCCGGCTCGCCGACGACGACCGGGCGCACCGGCTCGACGTCCGCACGCGCGCGCTGCCCTCCGGGGCGCTCGCGGTGTCCGTGCGCCTCGACCGCGGCCGCGCGCAGGGCATGGCCGTCCCGGCGGCGCTTGCCGCGGGGATCGCGGGGCCCGCGGGCGTGCGTTCCGACAACGGCAGCTACGTCTTCCAGTTCGCCGCCGGCTGAAGCCGGCGCAGCGGCGCGCTGCGCCGGGCCGCGGTCACAGGTGCAGGCGGGCGTGACCGTGGTGGTCGGGTGGACCCTCGGCGTCGGCGGCCTCGCGGACCGGCCGCGGCGGACGCTCGGGCGCCAGCAGCCACCACGTGAGTGCGCCGCCGACGGCGACGAGGGCGACGATGATCCACGTGGCGCCGCTGAGCGCGCCGGTGTAGGCGTCCTTCACCGTGACGCGCACGGCGGCCTGCCGTGCGGGCGGCAGCGCCGCCACGGCGGCGCGGGCTTCCGGCGACCCCGCGAGCAGCGCGTCGACGTCGCGCTTGTCGATCGGGGTGACCGATCCGGCGCGCTCCCGCAGCACGTGCCCGACCTCGTTGGTCTGGAGGTGGATGAAGACCGCCCCCATCACGGCGAGCACGAGCGCGCCCGCCATAAGCCGGTTCATGCCCAGGACACCGGCCGCGATGCCCGCCTTCTCGCGGGGCATCGCGGCCATCGCGGCGGTCGACATCGGCGTGTAGACGAGCGCGAGGGCGACGCCGAAGAGCAGGTAGCCGGGCAGGAGCCCGGTGACGTATGTCGTGCCAGGTCCGATGGCGGTCAGCCACAGCGTGCCCGCGATCCCGCACGCCATGCCCGCGGTCATCGTCGCCCGCGCGCCGACGCGCGCCACCACGCGCGTGCTCGCCTCCGAGAACAGGACCATCGGGACGGTGATCGGGAGCACGAGCACCCCGGCCACGATCACCGAATAGCCGAGGATGTTCTGGAGGTACTGAGGCTGGAAGAACATCACGCCCCAGTAGGCGCCGACGAGCGCGAAGGCGGCGGCGGTCGCGCCGAGATAGGGCCGGTTGCGGAACAACGGGAACTCGACGATCGGATGGGGAACCCGGTGTTCGACGACCCAGAACACCCCGAGCGCCACGACGCCCAGCGCGAGCACCCCGAGCGTGGCGGCGGAGGTCCAGCCCCACCCCTTGCCCTGCACGAGCGCGAGCACGACAGCGGTCAGGCCGACGCTGATCGTCGCCAGCCCCGGCCAGTCCAGCGAGGTCGAAGCTGTCTCGTCGCGCGACTCCGGCGCGGCCCAGACCGTGATCGCCAGGCCTGCGACGCACACCGGCAGGCACAGCCAGAAGATCGCCCGCCACGAAACGAGTTCGATCAGCACGCCTCCGACGAGCGGCCCGATGGCGAGGGCGATCGCCGACACCGTCGCCCAGATTCCAAGCGCGTGCGGTCGATCGGCGTCGGAGAACGCGTTGCTGGCCAGAGCGAGCGAGAGGCCGAGCATCGCCGCTCCGCCGGCGCTCTGCACGACGCGTCCGGCAATGATCGCCACCGGCGACCAGGCGAGCGCGCACAGCACCGCGCCGGTCGCGAACAGCACGATCCCGAGCAGGTAGACGCGCCGCCGACCGAAGATGTCGCCCAGGCGGCTGAGCGTCACCACGAGCACTGCCATCGCGAGCAGATACGCGTTCTGGACCCACTGGAGCTCTTCGACCGAGGCGTTCAGGTCGCGCTGCATGTCGGGCAGCGCGAGGCCGAGCGCCGTCGAGTCCAGCATCAGCACGAACAGGCCCGCGCAGGCTCCCATCAACGTCCACCACGGCCGGGTGCGGTCGGTGAGGCGCAGCGCGTTCACAGCGAGAACCCGGGCGGGCTGGCGAGCGCCGGGTGGTCGCGTTCGATGGCGCGGGCGTCGTCGAGCGTTCGCGCCCACTCGTAGTAGACCGCCTTGGCCGAGGCCGCCTCGATGCCGGCGCTGCGCAGCCGCTCGAGCCCGTGGGCGTGCGCCGATCCGGGCGCGTAGGTTCCGTCGAGGCAGACGACGGCCCGCACGCCGGCGTCGTCCAGGCCGAGCGCCGACTGCGCCACGCAAACGTCGGTTTCGATTCCGCACACGACTGCGGCCCGCCGCCCGCCGGCGCGGCAGGCGTCGAGGATCTCGGGCACCTCGGCGAGACCGAACGCGGGCTTGGTGAACGTGGCCGCCTCCGGGCCGGCTGCGGACCGGACGGTCGTCACGGTCGGGCCGTTGCGGGCCGGATCCTCCTCGGTCAGCACGATCGGCACGCCGAGCGCCCGTGCCGCGCCGGCGAGCCAGGCGACGATCGCGGTCGCCGCTGCCAGGCGGCCGCGGTCGACGTCCTCGCGCCCGGCGTAGAACGCCTGCTGGACGTCGACGACGACGAGCAGCGACTCCTCGCGGCGAAGGATCCCGGGCACGCCCGGGATCCTATGGCGGCGATGAGTGGCCGTGGAGAGAGTCGCGGTGTCGCAACGGCACGTTCTCGTGACCGACGGCCGTGTCGTGCCGGGGCCCGCAACGCCGGCGTGTCGTGCCGGGGCCCCGCAACGCCGAGGGCCCGGCGTCGCCGCCGGGCCCTCGGATCCTGCGATGAAGCGCTGGGCGCGCTGGCTACATCATGCCGCCCATGCCGCCCATGTCGGGCATCACGCCGCCGCCGGACTCCTTCTCCGGGATCTCGGCGACGATCGCCTCGGTGGTCAGGATGTTCTTGGCGATG
>CAZEKK010000276.1:0-3884 GCA_964512905.1 uncultured Solirubrobacteraceae bacterium | reverse complement strand
GACGAGGCGGGCGAGTGTGACGGCCTCGTCCTCATGCGCGCCGGCCGCCTCGTCGCGCACACGACACCAGAGGGACTGCGGCGCCAGACCGGCGAGCAGGATCTCGCGCGCGCCTTTCTCGTCGCGATCGAGCGAGGCGAGCCGTGACCGCAGGGGTGACGCTCGCCACCACCGAGCGGGTGCTGCGCCAAATCCGCCGCGATCCGCGGACCGTCGCGCTGCTGCTCGTCGTGCCGTGCGTCCTGCTGGTGCTCCTGCGCCTCCTCTTCGACGGGCGCGAGGAGGTCTTTCAGCGAATCGGCGCGCCGATGTGCGGCCTCTTCCCGTTCATCGTGATGTTCCTCGTGACCTCCGTCGCGATGCTGCGGGAGCGCACCAGCGGCACCCTGGAGCGGCTCATGAGCCTGCCGCTGGCAAAGCTCGACCTCCTCGTCGGCTACGGCGTTGCCTTCGGCGCCCTCGCGGCCATCCAGGCCGTGGTGGTCTGCTCGGTCGGGTTCGGCCTCCTGGGCCTCGAGGCGGCGCACGGCGCCTGGCTCGTCGGCCTGCTCGCCGTGGGCAACGCCGTGCTCGGCATGGCGCTCGGCCTGTTCCTGAGCGCGTTCGCCCGGACCGAGTTCCAGGCGGTGCAGTTCATGCCCGCGTTCATCTTCCCGCAGCTGCTCCTCTGCGGCCTCTTCGCGCCGCGGTCCGAGATGGCGCCGGCGCTCGAGGCGATCTCCTGGCTGCTGCCGCTCACCTACGCCTACGACGCGCTCGCGCGCGCGACGGCCCCCGCCCCGCTCGGCGGCGCGTTCGCGGCGGACGTCGCGGTCGTCGTCGGCTGCATCGTGGGCGCGCTGGCGCTCGGTGCGCTGACCCTCCGCCGGCGGACGCCGTGAGCCGCGCGTCAAGGTCGGCCCGCTGCGCGCCGATGAGCAGGGCATGGCGGCGCCCCGCACGAGCATCCTCGTCGTCGTCGGCACCCGGCCCGAGGCGATCAAGCTCGTGCCGATCATCCTGGCGCTGCGCGAGAGCGAGAGCCTGGCGCCGGTGGTCGTCGCGACCGGCCAGCACCACGAGATGGTCCAGGAGGTCTTCGAGCTCGCCGGGATCGCCGCCGACGCCGACCTGTGGGCGCAGAGCCACGGCCGCCTGAACGAGCTCGTCGCGGCGGTCATGCGCCGCTTCGAGGACTTCTGCACCGCGAGCTTCGGCGCCAACGGCGGCGAGGTCGCCAGCCGCGACGAGGTGCTCGGCGGCCACTACCCGGGCGCCGCGCTCGTCCACGGCGACACCTCATCGGCGTTCGCGACGGCGCTGGCCGCGTTCCATCTGCGCATTCCGGTCATCCACGTCGAGGCCGGACTGCGGACGCACTCCTTCAACTTCTCGCCGTTCCCCGAGGAGCTCAACCGCGAGCTGATTGCGCGCATCGCGGCCTTCCACCTCGCGCCGACGACGGCCGCGGCGGAGAACCTCGTGCGCGAGAGCATTCCGGAGGGCCAGGTCTTCGTCACCGGGAACACCGGCATCGACGCCCTCCGGTGGGCCGTCGGCCTCGACGCGCCCTACGCGGACCCCGCCGTCGCGCAGGCCGCCGCGAGCGATGCCCGGATCGTCGTCGTCACCGCCCACCGCCGCGAGAACTGGAGCGGCGGCCTGGCGCAGATCGCCGAGGCCGTGCGCCGCCTCGCCGCCACGCATCCCGACGACCGCTTCGTCGTCCCCCTGCACCCGAACCCGCTGGTGCGCCACGAGGTCGGCTCGCACCTCGACGGCCTCCCCAACGTCCTGCTGCCCGAGCCGCTCGCCTACGCGTCGTTCGCCCGGCTGCTCGGGCGCGCCCACCTCGTCATCACCGACTCCGGCGGAATCCAGGAGGAAGCGCCGTCGCTCGGCACGCCCGTGGTCGTGACCCGCGACGTGACCGAGCGGCTCGAGGGCGTCGAGGCCGGGACGCTCGCGCTCGCCGGCACCGACCCCGACGCCATCGCCGCGATCGCCGGACGGCTGCTCGACGACGGCGAAGCCCATGCTGCGATGGCGGATGCGATCAACCCCTACGGCGACGGCTTCGCGGCGTCGCGGATCGTCGCGGCGCTCGAGCACCTGCACGGCAGCGGGCCGCCGCCGGTGCCGTTCGGCCCCGGGTACCGGCGCGACCTCGTCCTGCAGGCCGCGGGCTACGAGCAGGGGCTGCGCCCGTGGCTGCTGGGCGGCGGCCAGCGCGGCGTGCCCGAGCCCGCGCCGCCCGACCAGCCGATGACGTGGCATCGGTAGCGCTTCCATTCGAAGGGCTGGAGGCCGGCTGGCGGATCCTCTTCAGCGTCGCGTTCGTCGTCATCGTCGGCGTGCTGGCCTGGACGGCGGTGCTGTTCGCACGGGGCATCGCCTGGCGACGGCGCGCGCCGGCACCCGACCCGGTGCTGGCCGACGCGTGGCTGTGGGTCTTCCTCGTTCCGGCGCTGAACGAGGCCGCGGTCATCGGCGACAGCCTCGCCCGCCTCGAGAACGTGCAGGCCGCCCGGCGGCTGATCGTCGTCATCGACGACGGCTCCGACGACGGGACCGCCGAGGCGCTCGCACCGCTGGCCGGCAACGACGTCGTCGTGCTCACCCGGCGCCCGCCGCGGGCGCGCGAGGGCAAGGCCGCCGCGCTGAACGCCGCCTACCGGCACGTGGGCCCGCTGCTGGCCGAGCGCGGCGTGCCGCGCAGCCAGGCGATCGTGTGCGTCGTCGACGCCGACGGACGCCTCGCGCCGGACGCGCCGGCGCGCGTGGCCCCGCACTTCGCGGATCCGTCGGTCGGCGGCGTCCAGTCGCTCGTGCGGATCTACAACCGCCGCCGCGCGCTGACCTGGATGCAGGACATCGAGTTCTCGGTGTACGGCTTCCTCTACCAGGCGGGCCGCAGCGGCTGGGGGAGTGCGGGCATGGGCGGCAACGGGCAGTTCAACCGCCTTGCCGCGCTCGACGCGATCGCCGACGAGGCCGGCCCCTGGCGGGACCGCCTCACCGAGGATCAGGATCTCGGCCTGCGCCTGCTCGGGGCGGGCTGGCACGGCCGACAGGATCTCGGCGCGACCGTCGACCAGCAGGGCCTGCCCGGGCTGCGCCGCCTCTACCGCCAGCGGACCCGCTGGGCGCAGGGCAACCTGCAGGCGATGGCGCTCCTCCCCGTGGTGTGGCGCGCCCGGCTCGGCATCGCTTCCCGCGTCGACCTCCTCGCCTACCTCCTGATGCCGCTGTGGCAGTCGGTCGTCGGCATCGCGCTGGTCGGCGCGGTCGTCCTCGTCGCGACGGGGGCCTCGGGCTTCTGGCTCGACGGTCCGTGGTGGCAGGCGGCGTTCTTCGTGCTGCTCGGCTTCGGCGGCGTGGTCATGGGCTGCGCTGCGCGCGGCGCCGGCCTCCACGGCCCGGCCGGTGCGGCGCGCGGTGTCGCCGTCGCGCTCGTCTACGCCTTCTACTCGTGGATCCTGTGGCCGGTGCTGGTGCGCGCCGCGCTGCGACAGGCGTTCCAGCGCCGTTCGTGGGCGAAGACCGAGCGCGAGGCGCTGGAGCCGGCGCCCAGCGGTCACCCGTCCGCCGACACGGATCTCACCCCGGCGCACTGAGATCATCTGGCACTCAGGAGGTGAGAGTGCCAGAGGGGCGTTGACAGGCAGGACCGTCCCGCTATCCTGGGGGCAGGACTTGGCACTCTCGGTCTGAGAGTGCCAATCGCAGTCCGGATCCGACGCACTACGAACCCCGGAGGTTCCATCACATGAAGCTCAAGCCCCTCGGCGATCGGCTGATCGTCCAGGCGCTCGAGGAGGAGGAGACGACGGCCAGCGGCCTCGTCCTCCCCGACACCGCCAAGGAGAAGCCCCAGAAGGGCAAGGTCCTCGCCGTCGGCGACG
>CAZEKK010000275.1:0-3898 GCA_964512905.1 uncultured Solirubrobacteraceae bacterium | reverse complement strand
CGGGCGGCCTCGGTGCCCTCCTTCTCGGTGTTCTCGGCGGCCTTGCGAGCGCGGGACACGATCTCCTCGGCCTGCGCACGCGCCTCGGTGAGCCGCTCGCGGTACTCCTCGAGGAGCTCGTCGGCCTCGACGCGCGTGCGTTCGGCCGCGTCGATCGACTCGTCGATGGCCTTCTGGCGCCGGTCGAGCGCGTCGCGGATGCGCGGGAAGGCGAACTTGCTGAGCACCCACATCGTGACCCCGAAGGCGATCAGGGTCCAGATCATTAGGCCGAGGCCCGGGGTGACCAGGAAGTTGCCGCTCTCCTCCCCGCCTTCGGAGGCGGCAAGCACCAGGGTGTCGGCGACGGACGCCATGGTCTAGGCCAGGAAGAAGGCGATCAGGCCGAAGATGAACGCGTAGAAGACGATCGCCTCGGTCAGGGCGAAGCCGAGCCACTGGATCGAGGTGATCTCGTCGCGCATCTCGGGCTGGCGGGTGACCGACTCGATCACCTTGCCGAAGATGAAGCCGACGCCGATGCCGGGGCCGATGGTGCCGAGGCCGGCGCCGACGCCGAGGGCGATCGCCTTGCCGGCGCTCTTGCCGTACGCCTCCGGATCAGCCGCCGCCTGGGCCAGCTGGGTGATGGTGTTCAGATCGAGGTCCACTGCGGTTTGCTCCTTCGGGAACGGGAACTAGTGATGGGCGGCGACGGCGCCGCCGAAGTAGATCGAGCTCAGCGTGGCGAAGATGAACGCCTGGAGGGTCGCCACCAGGCCGACCTCGAAGATGTAGAAGGCGATGGCCAGCGGCAGCGTGAACCACCCGAGCGCCGCCAGCCCGAGCAGCACGACGAGGCCGCCGCCCATGAACAGGATGAGCAGGTGGCCGGCGAGGATGTTGGCGAAAAGTCGGACGGAGAGCGAGATGATCCGGACGAACTGCGAGATCAGTTCGATGATGAAGATCGGGATCGCCGCTGCTCCGGTGACGCCGGCGGGGATCAGGCTCTTGAAGTAGCCGATGAAGCCCTGGGCCCGGAAGCCCTCGACCGTGTACATGATCCAGACCATCAGGGTCAGGGCCAGCGGCACGGCGAGGTTCGCGGTGGCCGCGTAGATCGCAAACGACGGGATCTCGGCGCCGAAGACGTCGACCGTGTGTTCGGTGTTCGTCGGCAGCGGGAGATAGCCGAGCAGATTCGAGAACCAGATGAACATGAACAGCGTGGCCACGAAGGAGAACCACCGCGCCGCCATCTTCGCGTCCATGTTCCCGCCGGCGATGTTGTCGCGCATGAACGTGTAGAGCGTCTCGATCAGCGTCTGCACGCGGTTGGGGCGCGCCTGCATCCGGTTGGCCACCCACATCATCAGGCCGATCGTCAGCGTGGCGCCGAGGAAGAGGTAGAGCACGGCCTTGTTGATGCTGAAGTCGATGCCGCCGATCTCGATCTTGACCCACGGCTCGAGCTTGAACTCGTTCTGCGGCTTGAACGCCTCGTTCTTGCCATCGCTGCCGAAGACGACGCCGAGCAGGATGCCCACGGCGAAGAAGGCGACGATGCCGATGATGACCTTCTGGACGCGGCTCACGGCGCGGCCTTCCCGTCGGGCGCGTCGGCGGCGTCGAACGGCCGCAGGATCATGTTGACGGTGAAGTAGACGGTGAACAGCAGCACGACGAGCACGGCGGCCGAGAGGCCGACGTCGTCCCCGAAGGCCAGGCCCGAGCAGAAGACGATGATCGCCACGAGCCAGCCCCGGCCGATCATGCTGCCGGCGGTGATGCCGACCATCGTGCGGGCGTCGTCGGCGCCGGCGGCGCGGCCGGTCGTCCAGTGCTGGATACCGCGCTGCAGCAGCCAGGCTCCCGCGCCGGCGGCCCAGCCCTCGACGGGGAAGCCCGCGGCGAGGAAGACGGGCAGGGCGACGACGAGGACGACGAGGTCCAGGTAGCGGACGAGCGTCACCGGACTAGAGGCTCCTAAAGCGAGAGATGACAACGGCGATCCCCGCCCCGAATCCGATGATGAGGCCGGCGATCCCCGACGGGACGGCCAGCCCGGCCAGCGACCCGATGCCGTACGCCGCCGCGGCAACGATGACCGTCACCGCCACGCCGAGCATGCCTGCGATCGCCGCGTCCTGGCCGCTGGTCCGGCGCGGGGGTTGGGCGGGAGACATTGAACTCGGAATCGGGCATTCGATGCCCACGAAGCACGGCGGACACCGGCTGAGACGCGCCGCCGGACCCGGTGGAAGGCGAGCGCTCCGTGGGCGGCCGAGTCTATACGGGAAGGGCGGTTCGATGTGTGCTCGTCACACATCGTCACAAACGCCACTGGCCGGCCTTGGCGCGGGGCCGCTTCCTGCGGTCGGGCGTCGACGTGATGCCGCCGTGCCCCCGCGCCGGATCGCCCATCACCAGCCGCACTGCCTGGGCTGCGGGCCGGAGAACCCGTGCTCGCTCGGACTCGTGTTCGAGATCGACGGTCGGTTTGCGCGTCGCTCGATCCTCATCCAGGATTCGATCGCTATCCGATCGTGATCTGGATGAGGATTCGGAGTCGCGCTCGGCATCGCGCGTCGGTACCGCGCGTCGGCCCCGCCCACCCCAGGCGGTCCCGCCCACCCCAGGCGATGCGGCGCGTCCGACGCGATCGCCCGGGGCTCAGGGCTCCGGCCCGGGCCGCTTGATCGCGGCGAACTCGCCGGTCTCGAGGTCGCGCGCGACGGTCGCGTCGATCTCGTGCTCGCTGGTCTGCGGATCGTGGTGGCGCATCTGCCACTCGCGCAGCCGCCGGAGCTTGAAGATCTCGAGGATGTAGACGAGGTAGATGCTCGCCGCGAGCGCGACCAGGCCGCAGGCGAGCATCACGAGCGACCACCCGAGGTTGAGGTTGCCCTGGCTGTCCGAGTACGGGATGAAGCGCAGCGCAAGCGCGAGCCCGGCGAGGATGAGCGTCCACACGTAGAGGTACAGCACGGTGCGGCGCTGGCTGAAGCCGATGTTCGCCAGGCGGTGGTGGAAGTGCCAGGCGTCGGCGTCGTAGATCGGGCGGCGGTACTTCAGCCGCTTGGCGATCACGAAGCTGGAGTCCAGGAACGGCACGGCGAGGATCACGAGCGGCGCGACGAGGGCGATCAACGCATTCGTCTTCAGGGTGCCCTGCACGGCGATGCACCCGAGGAGCAGCCCGAGGAGGTTCGAGCCGCTGTCTCCCATGAAGACCGAAGCCGGGTGGAAGTTGTAGAAGAGGAACCCGAGCGACGCGCCCGCCGTGAGCGCCGCGAGCACGCCCGCGGCGTCGCGCTGGAGGTCGAAGGCGATGATCGCGAAGGTCGCCGCGCTGATCGAGCAGACTCCGGCGGCGAGGCCGTCGACGCCGTCGCTGAAGTTCACGACGTTCATCACCGCCACGAGGCCGATGACCGTCAGCGGCCCGCCGGTGTTCGGGAAGTCCAGCGAGCCGAGGAACGGCAGGGTGACGTTCGTGACCTTCACCCCCGCGAGCACGGGGATGACCGCCGCGACGATCTGGCCGAGCAGCTTGATCGCGGGGTGCAGGTCGAAGACGTCGTCGAGCGCGCCAACCACCGTGATCACCGCCGCCCCGCCGAGGATCCCCCTGGTGACCTCGCCGGCAGGAAGGAAGATCGCGCCCGCGGCGAGGACCCCGGCAAGGATCGCCAGGCCGCCCAGCCGCGGGGTCGGCCGGTCCGACAGGCCCCGCTCGCGGGGCCGGTCGACGGCGCCGACCCGCACCGCCAGCCGCGCCGCCAGGGGCGTCACCGCTCCCGCAACGAGCAGCGCGACGACGAAGGCAAGGAGGGCGTCGAGCTCCATACGCGCGCCGATAGGATCGCAGGGACCCCCGGCGGCACGGCACCGAGCCGGACGCACGGCCGCGGGC
>CAZEKK010000274.1:0-3907 GCA_964512905.1 uncultured Solirubrobacteraceae bacterium | reverse complement strand
TTGGCTGGGGCGCCAAGGCGCTGCCCGGCGGCGGCTACTGGTCGATGCCCAAGCTGACGATGCCGGGCGCCGTGCTGGTCGGCGACTCGGCGGGCATGGTGGACACGGTTTCCCTGAAGGGCGTCCACATGTCCATCCTGTCCGGCAAGCTCGCCGGCGAGGCGATCTTCGAGGCGCTGCGGACGGGCGCGAGCACCGCCGAGTCCTACGCTGAGGCAATCGAGGAGTCGCGGATCGGCAAGGAGCTCTTCGAGGTCCGCAACGGTCGCCAGCCGTTCCAGAAGGGCTTCATCAAGGGCGGCCCGCTCGTGAACCTCAACATCGCCACGAAGGGCAAGCTGCCCGGGGGGCGTGCGCCGTGGAACCGCAACGACGAGCAGGCGATGTTCATCGGCGACACGAAGGATGGCTACCCCAAGCCCGACGGCAAGTACACGTTCGACAAGCTCTCGAGCGTCTTCATCACCGGCAACGCGACCCGCGACGATGCGCCGAACCACATCCGGGTGCAGCAGCGGGTGCCGCGCGAGGTGGCCGAGACCTGGGTCTGGATGTGCCCCGCGGGTGTCTACGAACTCCCCGAGGACGCGCCCGCGAGCGGCGAGGTCGACGTGATCGTCAACTACACGAATTGCGTGCAGTGCGGGGCGATCACCGCCAAGGGCGGGCGCCTCACGACGCCCGAGGGCGGCGACGGGCCGCTCTACCAGGTCACCTGAGCTGGCGCGAAGACCGCAACCTCCGCGGCTCTGCGCTGTTCTCTGTAGTGATGTCGACGAAGCGAGTGATCTGCGCGATCGTTGCGGCGGGCGCCGTGGCGGCCGCGGCGGCCCCGGGCGCCAGCGCCGCCGCCGCGGCCAGCAGTCCGCCGGCCAGCGCGAAGCTGACCGCCTGCCGGACCGATCCGGCCGCGCCCGCCGGGCGGGCGATGACCGTCGTCGCGGCGATGAAGGCGCGGCCGAGCAGCGTCCGGCTGGACATCCGGTTCGACCTCTTCCAGCGCACGCCGGGGGCCGACTTCCGGCGTGTCGTCGCACCGGGGCTCGGCACTTGGCTGAAGTCAAACCGGGCCGTGAGGACCTTCAACGCGGTCAAGACGATCCAGAATCTCTCGGCCCCGGCGACCTATCGCGTCGTCGTGCGCTTCCGCTGGATCGGGCCGCGGGGCGGAATCCAGGCCGCCACGACGCGCACGACCGCCCCGTGCGTCCAGCCTGACCCGCGGCCCGATCTGCGGATCGGCCGGGTGTCGGTGGCGGCCGGGGCCGCGCCGCGCACGCTGGCCTACACCGCGGTCGTCCGCAACGGGGCGCCGGCCCCGTCGAGCGCCTTCGACGCCCTGCTGCGGGTCGACGGCGAGGCCCAGCCGGCGCTCACGGTGGCTGGGCTCGGTGCCTTCGAGGCGCGCACCGTGACGATCACCGCGCCGCGCTGCACGCCGGGGTCCGGCTCGGTCTCGCTCGTGCTCGACCCCGACAACCGCGTCGCCGAGCGCGACGAGTCCAACAACACGCTGACGGTGCCCTGCCGGCGCTCCTGAGCCGCCGGGCCGGCCTTCACGGGGTCGGTAGACTCGATCCGACCATGAAGACCGACATCCATCCCGACTACGTCGAAGCCCACGTCCGCTGCACGTGCGGAAACGAGTTCACCACGCGCTCGACCGTTCCGGAGCTGCACGTGGAGATCTGCTCGAACTGCCACCCCTTCTACACGGGCCGTCAGAAGCTCGTGGACACCGGCGGCCGCGTCGAGCGGTTCAAGCGCCGCGCCGCCAAGCGCCGCGCCGCCGCCGCGAGCTGACCCCGGCCACCGCGCGTGGCTGAGGAGACCCGCCTTCCCGACGGCGCGCTGATGGCCCGGCGCGACGCCCCCGTGGGCGGCCAGGCCGTCCTCGAGGGCGTCATGATGCGCGGGGTCTCGACCTGGGCGGTCGCCGTCCGCAAGCCCCTGCCCGAGCAGGTCGCCGAGCACGCCCTCGAGCCCACCGAGGCCGCCCGCGGCGAGATCGAGGTCCAGTCCTTCCCGCTCGTCTCGTGGCTGAAGAAGCATCGGGCCTACCGCCTGCCGCTCATCCGCGGTGTCGTCGCCCTCGTCGAGTCGATGGGCATCGGCTTCAAGGCGCTGGGGATCTCGGCCAACGCCCAGCTCCCCCCCGACGAGCAGGGCAACAAGGACGAGATCGGACGCGGGGCGTGGACGACGACGATCGTCGTGGCGCTGGCGTTCGCGGTCGGCCTCTTCTTCCTCCTGCCCGCCGGCCTCACGAGCCTGATCGGCGACCAGCTTCCCAACGGGGTCGTGTTCGTGATCGTCGAGAAGCTCGTCCGGATCGCGATCTTCCTCGGATACATCCTGCTCCTGTCGCGGATGAAGGATCTGCGCCGCGTCTTCGAGTACCACGGCGCCGAGCACAAGACCATCGCTTGCTACGAGGGGGGCGATCCGCTCACGCCCGCGAACGCCAAGCGCTACTCGCGGCTGCATCCGCGCTGCGGCACGAGCTTCCTGCTGATCGTGATGATCGTCGCCATCGTCGTCTTCGCGCCGCTCGGGAAGCTGCCGTGGTACTGGCTGTTCGTCTCGCGGGTGGTCGGGATTCCGATCGTCGCCGGGCTGGCCTTCGAGGCGATCAAGTTCCTCGGCAAGCACCGGACGCATCGCTGGGCGCAGATCCTCATGTGGCCGGGCCTGCAGCTGCAGCGCCTGACCACGCGCGAGCCCGACGAGGAGCAGCTCGAGGTCGCCATCGCCGCGCTGGACGCGGTGCTGGCCGTCGAGACGCCCGGCGAAGAGACCGCCGAGGACCTCATCGGCGTCGAAGTCGTGGCGTAGCGGCCCGGCGGCGGCATAGGATCGACGGCGTGGGGTACGACGCCGCCGCGTGGTCCGATCTCTTCGTCGCGTCCGCCGGCGCGGCGGCGGCGCTTGCCGGGCTGGTGTTCGTGGCGGTCTCCATCAACCTCGAGCGGATCCTGGCCTTCGCCGGGCTGCCGGACCGGGCGCTCGAGACGGTGGTGCTGCTGCTCGGTGTCGTCGTGGTCTCGGTCATCGGCCTGGTGCCCCAGGGCCGCGACGCGCTCGGGGTGGAACTGATCGTGGCCGGGGCCTGCCTGGCCTCTGCCGTGGCCGCGCTGATCGTCCGCGCCGGCCGTCCCGCCGAGGCGCCGCCCGGCTGGCTGGCCGCCCGCGCGGCGCTTGCCGCGGCCGGGACGGTGCCGTTCGCGGTCGCCGGTGCGACGCTGCTCGCCGAGGCGGGCGGCGGCCTCTACTGGGCGGCGGCGGGCATCCTCGGGGCGGTGATCGCCGGGGTGGCCAACGCCTGGGTCCTGCTCGTCGAGATCCAGCGCTGACCGGGCCCGGGCCGCGAGCGGCCCATCCACGCGCGCCCGCGGCGCCGGGCTGGCGGCCCCGTAGACTCGGCCGACCATGATCGAGCAGCTCGTCGAGCAGATCGAGGCCCGCTACGCCGACCTGTCGACGCAGCTCGCCGACCCCGAAGTGGTCAGCGACAACCGTCGGCGCGCGGAGGCCGGGCGGGCCTTCGCGCAGATCGAGCCGGCGGCGAAGCTCGCCGAGGAGTGGCGGCGGTCGGTCGACGACGCGGCGGGCGCGCGCGAGCTGCTCGCCGAGGCCGACGACGCCGAGGTGCGCGACCTGCTCGCCGTGGCCGAGGCCCGCATCGGGGAGCTCGAGGAGGAGATCCGCCTCGCAATGGTCGAGCCCGACCCCAACGACGGCAAGAACGTGATCGTGGAGATCCGCGCCGGTGCGGGCGGCGACGAGGCCGGGCTGTTCGCCGGCGACCTCTACCGGATGCTCACGAAGTACGCCGAGCGGCTGGGCTTCGCCACCGAGCCGCTCGAGGTCGCCGACGGCGCCTACACGTTCGCGATCAAGGGCGACG
>CAZEKK010000273.1:0-3970 GCA_964512905.1 uncultured Solirubrobacteraceae bacterium | reverse complement strand
TCAACCGGCGCTCCTCGCACGCGCCACCAACAGGACACGCCGGTGAGTACCGGCCGATCAGGACACCAACGTGGGGAGAACCGACGGCCACAAGCGCGGAGAACCAACGACCCCCAGCGGGGAGATCCGATGGCCGCCTACGGGGAGATTCCCATGGCCGCCGTCAATTTCCGCCGTCGTTGTCCAGGCCGCAACCGGAAAACCCCCGCACCGAGGTGCCCGCCACCAGCCCGGGGGCGTGCGCGGAGCGTCACGCCCCCGGGCGATCCGAGCAACCGCACTGCCCGCCGCACGCGATGCCCGGCACGAGGCCCATGGTGCAGGCCGGAGACGCGCGTGCACGGGCGCGCTGGTTGGCCGGCGGCGGCGGGGCCGGGCCAGGCAGGGTCCCAATAGCCGTTCCCTGCCGGGACCGGCCCCGTCGGCGCCGGCCAGCGGCCACGCGCGGTCGACCGCGACGACACCACCGGCCGGCCCGCGCCGCGGATCGCTCGACTACCCTTCTGCGCCTGATGGCCGATCTCGACCGCCTCGCCCCGGAGCAGCGCGCCGTCCTGCAGCTCATCCTCGCGCAGGGCAAGAGCTACGACGAGATCGCCGACCTCCTCGCCCTGGAGCCCGATGCGGTCAAGTCGCGCGCGCACACGGCGCTGGACGCCCTGGGGCCGAACGGCGGGGCGCGCCTCACCCCGGCGCGCCGCGGCGAGCTGGCCGACTACCTCCTCGGCCAGGACGACGACGTCGATCGCCGGGCGACGCGCGAGTACCTGGCCGACTCGCCGGGCGCGCGAGCATGGGCACGGGTCGTCGCCGCCGAACTGCGGCCGGTGGCCGCCGACGCGCTCCCGCCGATCCCGTCGGAGGGCACGGCAGCGCCGGCGGGCGACGACGCGACCGGCGGGGCCGCCGCGCCGAGGGCGGGCATTCCCCGGGCCGGGCGCAGCGGCCCGCGCAGCTCCCGCCTGGGCGGCGCGATCCTCCTCGGCGTCCTGGGCGTGGCGCTCGTCGTCGGCATCCTCGCGATCGCGGGGGTCTTCTCCGGGGGCGACGACACGAAGACCACCACCGCGAAGGACGCCGGCGGCGCCCCCCGCACCGTCGCGCAGATCAACCTGTTCCCAACGAAGGCCGCTGGCCGCAACGCCGCCGGGCTGGCCCGCGTCCTGGCCTCGGGCGACCAGCGCGCGATGGTCATCGCCGGACAGGGCGTCGGGTCGGGAGCGTTCGCGGTCTGGCTGTACTCCTCGAAGGCCCGTTCCAAGCTGCTGGGCTTCGTGCCGACCCGGGTCGGGTCGAACGGCCGCTTCATCGCGCGGGCCGCGTACCCGGACGACGCGAGCCGCTACCGCGAGCTCGTCGTGAGCAAGGAGCAGGTGCCCGCCAACGCGCAGGACCTGCCCACCACGCCCGGCACGATCGT
This sequence comes from uncultured Solirubrobacteraceae bacterium, assembly GCA_964512905.1. Classification (GTDB taxonomy): domain Bacteria; phylum Actinomycetota; class Thermoleophilia; order Solirubrobacterales; family Solirubrobacteraceae; genus CANJIV01. The sequence goes on along the minus strand of CAZEKK010000273.1, from coordinate 2,550 downwards.
GCTGCGCGGCCGCATCCCGCGCTGATCAGGGCGCCAGCTTCCCCGGGTTCATGATGCCGGCCGGGTCGAGTCGGGCCTTGAGCGCCCGCAGCGCCTCCAGTCCGAGCGTCCCGACCTCGGCCTCCATCCAGGCGGCGTGGTCGATCCCGATCGCGTGGTGGTGGGTGATGGTGCCGCCGGCGGCCACGATCGCGTCGCAGGCCCCATGCTTGGCCGCCGCCCACTGCTCGATCTCGGCCCCCTCCTGCTGGCGGGCGATGAACGTGAAGTACAGCGACGCCCCCGCCGGGTAGAGGTGCGAGACGTGGCACATGACCAGGGGCGGCGTCCCGCGGGCGGCCAGGGCGTCGCGCAGGGCGCTGCCGACCGCGCGGTAGAGCGCGTCGAGGTTCGACCACGTCGTCGCGGTCTCGAGCGTCTCGACCATCACGCCGTGAGTGAGCATCTCGTCGCGCAGGTACGGCGCCCGGTAGCGGCCGCGCCGCCAGGCCTCGCCGGCCGCCCGTCCCATCGCGAGGCCGCCGGCGCGGCGCAGGAGCGCGGCCGTGCGGGCACGGCGGCGGCCGACGTCGGCCGGGTCGCCCTCCCATCCCGCGACGACGAAGCAGCCCCCCGCATAGCCGCGCAGGCGCAGGTAGCCGTTGATGGCGTCGTGGGCGCGCCCGCCGCCGGCCAGCGCCATCGTGAGCCGGGTCTCCTCCTCGTCCGAGAGCCGGGCGACGTCCGGCGCCGCGCGCGCCTGCTCGACGGCGCGGAACGCCTCGGCGCCCTCGGCGAAGGAGCGGAAGAACCACGCCTCGTACCGGGCGGTCTCCGGCGCGGGCCGCACGGCCGCGGTCACCTCGGTGATGATCCCGAGGGTGCCCTCGGAGCCGACGATGAGCTCCCGCAGTGCCGGGCCCGCGGCGCTGCCGGGCACCGGGCGGACCTCGAGGTCGCCCTGCGGCGTGGCGCAGCGCAGTCCGAGCACCAAGCGGTCGAACCGCCCGTAGCCGGTCGAGGCCTGGCCGGCGCTCCGCGTGGCCGCGTAGCCGCCGATCGACGCGTACTCGAAGCTCTGAGGGAAGTGGCCGAGCGTCAGCCCGCGCGCTCCAAGCAGCCGCTCGGCCTCGGGCCCACGCAGGCCCGCCTCGAGCGTTGCGGTGAGGGACCGGTGGTCGACCGCGGCGAGCGCGTCGAGGCGGCGCAGATCGACGGTCACCACCGCCGCATGCGCGCCGCGCAGCGCCTCGACGCCGCCGACGACGCTCGTGCCGCCGCCGAACGGGACGACGGCGACGCCGTGCTCGCCGCAGGCGTCGAGCACCGCGCGGACGTCGTCATGGGAGCCGGGGTAGACGACCGCATCAGGAACATGCGCGGGCGCCCCGCTGCGCAGGCGGACGAGATCCGGGTAGCTGCGCCCGGCCGCATGCCCCACGCGGGCCGCCCGGTCGTCGCGCACGTGGTCGGCACCTGCCGCCGCGGCCAGCGCGGCGCGCGCCGCGTCCGGCAGGGCCGGGTCGGGCAGGGCGACGTCCTCGAGCGCGACCGGCGGTCGCGGGACCGCCGCCGTGCCAACGGCCTGCGACAGCAGCACCAGCGCATGGTCGGGCAGCGACGGCGCGTCGACGCCGTCCCCCCACCCCCACCACCGCATTTCACCGGGCACAGGTCGCCTCCAGGCCGTCGAGCGCCTCGTCGATCAGCTGCTTCGAGGCGCGGCGGACGAGCGGCGCGCCGAGGCGGCTCAGCCCGCGCAGCCGCTGCCGGATCTCGATCGTGACGTCGGAGCCGGCCTGCGCCTCCTCGATCGTGACCGCGGTGACGTGCTCGCGCAGCAGGCGCTCGAACGGCGAGTCCGGAAGCTCCTGGTACCACGAGCGCCGGTGCGGCGGCTCGTCCTCGAGGATTCGGTAGTCGGCCCGCACGGTCTTCCCCTTCTTGGTCACGAACACGATCGTCCAGTGGTCGTCGGCGACGCCCTCGGCTCGCGTCGCCCGCGGCCACCACTTTCGCAGCCTGCGCGGATCGGCGATCTCCTTCCACACGCGCGGCGGCGCCGCGGGCACGGTGCGGGTCCGGCGGACGCTGGGCATCAGGCGTCAAACGCCACGAGGGCGTGGACATCGAGCGGCGCCAGCGCCGCGCGCCCGCCCAGGAAGCCGAGCTCCACCAGGAACGAGCACGCCGCCACCCGGCCGCCCAGCCGCCCGACCAAGTCGCACACCGCCTTCGCCGTCCCGCCGGTGGCGAGCAGGTCGTCGTGGACCAGGACGCGCTCCCCGTGCGCCACGGCGTCGGCGTGGACCTCGAGGGCGTCGATCCCGTACTCGAGCGCGTACTCGGCCGCGATCGTGTCGTGGGGCAGCTTGCCGGGCTTGCGCACCGGCACGAACCCGGCGCCGAGGCGCTCGGCGACCATGCCGCCGAGGATGAAGCCGCGCGCCTCGGCGGCCACGACGTAGTCGACCTCCTGCCCGGCGACGGTCGCGGCCAGCGCGTCGGCGGCCTCGCGCAGCGCCGTCGGGTCCAGCAGCAGCGGCGTGATGTCCTTGAAGACGATGCCCG
>CAZEKK010000272.1:0-3981 GCA_964512905.1 uncultured Solirubrobacteraceae bacterium | reverse complement strand
TCACCTGTCGCGCCGCCGGCACGATCACCTCGCTGGCGGCCCGGATCTGGAGTGCGAGCGCGGTGTCGAGCACGTCGCTCGAGGTGAGCCCGTAGTGGATCCAGCGGCCCGCCGGGCCCGCCGACGACGCGAGGACGTCGACGAACGCGGCCATGTCGTGGTCGGTGACCCGCTCGCGCTCCTGCACCGCCGCGACCGTGAAGGTCGCGGCCCGGATCGCGTCCAGGTCGGCTGGCGTCGGGCCCGCCTCGAGCGCCTCGCAGGCCGCGACCTCGACCCGGCGCCACGCCTCCATGCGGGCCTCGTCGGTCCAGATCGCACCGAGCTCCGGGCGGGTGTAGCGCTCGATCATCGCGCCGCCGGCACCTCTACGCGGCGAGGATGCGGGCGGCGAGCACCGCCGCGTTGCGCGCGTTGTTCAGCCCGACGCAGGCGACGGGAACGCCGGGCGGCATCTGGGCGATCGAGAGGAGCGCATCCAGCCCGCCGGCTGCCGACAGGCGGCTCGTGAGCGGCACCCCGATCACCGGGAGGTCGGTGTGGGCGGCGACGACCCCCGGCAGCGCCGCGGACAGCCCGGCGCCCGCGATGATCACCCGCAGGCCGCGCATGTGGGCGTTGCGGGCGTAGTCGGCCACGGTGTCGGGCTCGCGGTGCGCGGACATGACCCGGACCTCGAAGGAGATCCCGCGCTCGGTCAGCTCCGCGGCGGCCTTGTCCATCTCCCCCATGTCGCTCTTGGAGCCCATGACGATGCCGACCATCGGCGCGTCGACTTCGAGGCCGTCGAGCTCGGCCTCGACCTGCTCCTCGACGTCGGCCAGCGGCGCGGACTCGCCGGTGCGGGGCGCGTCGGTCACGCGGTCCGCTCCACGGCCCGCAGCGCGATGTCCCGTCTCAGCTGCTTGCCGGCGAACTCGATCACGTCGGCGGCAGCATACGCCGCCGCCCGGGCGGCGGCCGGGTCGGCGCCGAGCCCCGTCACGTTGAGCACCCGCCCGCCGGCGGTGACGATCGCATCGCCGGCGCGCGCCGTCCCGGCGTGGGTCACCTCCACGCCCTGCGGCACGGCGTCGAGGCCGGTGATCACGTCGCCGGAGGACGACGACGCGGGATAGCCGGCGCTGGCGAGCACGACCGTGACCGCGCAGCGATCGTCCCAGTCGAGGTCCACGCCGGCCAGGCCGCCGGGGCGGGCGGCAGCGGTGAGCAGCGCGACGAGATCCGAACGCAGGCGGGGCAGCACCGCCTGCGTCTCGGGATCGCCGAAGCGCACGTTGAACTCGAGCACCTTCGGGCCGGCGGCGGTCAGCATGAGGCCGGCGTACAGGACGCCGTGGAACGGCGTCCCGCGTTCGCGCAGGAGATCCACGACGGGCTGGTGGACCGACGCCGCGAGGTCGCGTGCCCGGGCGGCGTCGATGCCCGGCACCGGGGAGTAGGAGCCCATGCCGCCCGTGTTCGGGCCGGTGTCGCCATCCCCGATGCGCTTGTAGTCCTGCGCCGGGGCCATCGGCAGCGCGCGCTCGCCGTCGCAGAGCGCCAGCAGGGAGAGCTCCTCGCCGGCGAGGTGCTCCTCGACGAGCACCTCGGTGTCGCCGAAGCGTCGCTCCACGAGCATCGCGTGCAGGGCGTCGCGCGCATCGGCCTCGTCGGCCGCGATCACGACGCCCTTCCCGGCAGCGAGGCCGTCGGCCTTCACCACGGTCGGGTAGCGCCCGCCGATCGCCGCGAGACCCGCGTCGACGGACTCGACGACGGCGTGGGCGGCCGTCGGCACCCCGGCCGCCGCCATCACCGCCTTCGCGTGGGCCTTGGAGCCCTCGAGCCGGGCCGCCGCCGCGCTCGGGCCGAAGCAGGCGATGCCCGCCGCCGCGAGCGCATCGGCGATCCCCGCCACGAGCGGGGCCTCGGGACCGACGACGACGAGGTCGACGTCCTCGGCCCGCGCCGCGGCGACGATCGCCTCGACGTCCTGCACGCCGGCGCCGAGCAGCCGCGCGTCGGCGGCGATGCCGGGGTTCCCGGGCGTGCAGAGCAGCTCGGGCGCCTGGGGCGAGCGGGCCAGGGCCCGCACGATCGCGTGCTCGCGGCCCCCGCCGCCGACGACGAGGACCGTGGGCATCAGATCGACGCGATGAAGTCGTCGATCGGGATCGCCGGCATCGTCGTGTACTGCGCCGTGCCGCGTGAGCCGAGCTCGAGCGAGACGCGGGCGACGGTCTTCTCGTCGGGCGCCTCGACGACGTTCACGAAGTCGAACTCGCCGAGCGTCGCCCACTGGGCCTTGACGGTCGCGCCGAGCTGCTCGATCTCCCGGTTGACCTCGCGGATGCGGGCGGGGTTGTTCTTGACCGTCTGCACCCCCTCGGGGGTGAGCTTGGAGAGCATCAGGTACGTCGGCATGTCGTCTCCTTCAGTCGGTGGGTCGGCGTCCGCCCGCCTGTTCTACCCGGCCGGGACGGTCCCGTGCGGGCCGGCCTCGCACACGGCGCGAACGGGCGAGGGCCGCTGGTAGGCTCGCGCCAGCCGCGGGGTCCTTCGGGGGGAGGCGCCCGCGATTCCCAACAGGAGGACCCGATGAGGATCGCCGCCGCCGCCGTCACCGCCGTTGCGTCGCTCGCCGCCGCTGGCGCCGCCCACGCCGCCGCGCTGAGCGTGGACAAGCGCTGCTACGTGTCCGAAGGCACCGAACGCCAGCCGATCGCCGTCAACGGGACCGGCTTCACGCCCGGCGGCGCGGTCACGCTGAGCGTCGGCGGCCAGACCGGCCAGCTCCCGGTCACGCCGCAGGGCACGATCTCCACGTCGTTCTCCGCCCCGCCGATCACCGCGAACCAGCAGAAGTTCACCATCAGCGCCACCGAGGGCGCCAACTCGGCCCGGAGGACCTTCTACGTCACCCGGGCGCGCGCCGACTTCTTCCCGAGCACCGGCAGCCCGCGCTCGCTGCGCGTGCGCTTCTACGTGATCGGCCTCGGCGCCGCGCTGGCCGCCGGCGGCCAGCCGTCCAACGCGGTCGTGTACGGCCACTGGCGCCGGCCCGGGGGCGGCTTCGCGGGCGTCCGGCGCATGGGCCGGCTGAGCGGCCCGTGCGGAACGCTCGTCACCGCGCGCCAGCGCGCGCTGCCGTTCGGATCGAGCGCGGGGAGCTGGGAGATGCGCTTCAACACCTCGCCGAGCAACTCCGCCCGGGGCTTCGCCCGCAAGCCGTACGTGTCCGTGGGGCTGCGGGTCCGGGTCTTCTAAGCGAACGTGATGGTCGGGTCCGCGGTGCTGGCTGGCGGCGCTGCGGCGGCGCTCGCCGCCGCAGCCGCGCCCGCGGTCGCGGCCCCGTCGGTCCGCATGGACCAGGCCTGCCGGGTGGCCCAGGGCCGGACCGCGACCTTCTACGCGATCGGGACCGGCTTCGCCCCGGGCGCCAGGGTCGGGCTCGTCCTGAACGGGAGGGCGCTGCGCGGAGCGTGGACCGCCAGCGCGACCGGGCAGTTCGTGATCCCCGTCATCGTCAACGCGCCATCCGCCGGCCAGGCCGAGCGCCGGCTCACGCTCGCCGCGACGCCGGCCGGCGGCGGCGCCGTGCGTGCCCGTCCGTTCGGCGTCAGCCGGCTGCTCGCCCGCTACGGCGCGCTCACCAGCGCGGTTCCCTCCCGTGCCCGCGGCCGCTTCGTGTTGCACGGCTTCGCCGGCGGCGGGCCGGCGGCCTACCTGCACTACGTGCAGCCCAACGGCAACGTCCGGCGGACCGTGCGCCTCGGCCGCCTGCGCGGCCCCTGCGGATCGCTGACCACGCCTCGCCGCAAGATCTTCCCCTTCGGGAACATCACCAAGGGGAGGTGGACCTTCGTCTACGACACCCAGGCCCGCTACCGGCCCCAGAGCGTGCCCTACGTCGCCACGCCGATCCCGATCTACGACACCGACGACCTCAAGCGCTGCCGCCGCCAGCGCGAGGTCGGCCAGCAGCTCACCGCGCTGTGC
>CAZEKK010000271.1:0-3996 GCA_964512905.1 uncultured Solirubrobacteraceae bacterium | reverse complement strand
TCGAGACTAGGAGACATCGCATGACCCGAAGGACACGCATCCATCCCGCTGCCCTGTGCGCTGCCGGGCTGTTCGCTGCGTCAGGGATCGCCGCCATTCCCGCGACCGCCGCGGCCCATGGGGGCGAGACCCACACCGTCAACATCCGCTTCGCCGCGGTCGCCGGCAAGACGCCCGTGGCCTGCGGGAAGGCGATCCCTGGGCTCGGCACGCCCGCGACCGCGGCTCAGCTGGCCGACCTGCGGTTCTACGTCTCGGACGTGAAGATGCTGCGCAGCGACGGGCGGGCGGTGACGGTCAAGCTCGATCCGAACTCGCGCTACCGCGTCACGCGCAAGGGCGCCGGGGTCACGCTGATCGACCTCGAGAACGGGCGCGGCCTCTGCAAGGAGGGCACGCCCGGCGTCAATCCCCTCGTCCGCGGCACCGTGCCCCACGGCACGTACGTCGGGGCGCAGATGACCGTGGGCGTCCCGTTCGCGCTCAACCACTCCGACGTCCCTGCCGCGCCGGCACCGCTCAACATCGACGCGATGGCGTGGTCGTGGCAGGCCGGGCGCAAGTTCGCCAAGATCGAGGTGGCCGACCCGGCCGGGCCGACCGGAACGTGGTCGGAGAAGACGTTCATGGTCCACCTCGGGAGCACCGGCTGCGAAGGCAACCCGGCCTCCGGGCAGACCGTCCGCTGCCGGGCGAGCAACCGCGCTGCCGTCCGGCTGGCGCGCTTCAACCCCCAGCGCCAGCAGATCGCCGTGGATCTGCGAGGGCTGTTCTCCGGGAGCGACATCAAGGTCAACAAGGCGGCGGCGCCGGGCTGCATGTCGGGGCCGACGGACCCTGAGTGCGGTCCGATCTTCCGCGCGCTCGGGATCAACTGGCTGGCCAGCGGCAACGGCACGGGCCGCTCACCGTCCGGCCCGACCCAGCGGCTGTTCCGCGTCATCGCGCGATGACCGGCACGCGGGGCTCCCGGCGAGACGTTCGTGCGGGAGCCCCGCGCCGTGCCGGCCTGCGGCTGGCGATGATCGCCGTGGTCGTCGCGGCTGCCGCGGCCGCATACGGGCTCGCCTCTGCCACGAGCTCGGGGGCTCCGGCCTCCGGGACGTGGCGGTGGGTCCTGCCTGCCGGCTTTCCCACGCCCCGCGTCCCGGCGTCCAATCCGATGAGCGCCGCGAAGGTGGAGATCGGCCGGCGCCTGTTCTACGACCGGCGCCTGTCCGGGAACGGCACCCAATCGTGCTCGAGCTGTCACCGCCAGGAGCTGGCCTTCACCGACGGCAAGGCCACGGCGGTCGGCTCGACCGGCGAGCCGCATCCGCGCAACTCGCAGCCGCTGGCCAACGTCGCCTACAACGCCACGCTGACGTGGGCCAATCCGGCGCTGGTGACGCTCGAGCGCCAGATGGAGGTGCCGCTGTTCGGCACCAACCCGGTCGAGATGGGGATCACCGATGCCAACCAGGGCCGCGTCCTGTCCCGGATCAGGCGGGACCGCTGGTACGCCGCGCGCTTTGCGCGGGCGTTCCGCGGGCAACGTCAGCCGATCACGCTGGTCACGGTCATCAGGTCGATCGCGGCCTTCCAGCGGAGCCTGATCTCCGCGGATTCGCGCTACGACCGCTACCTCCGCGGGCGGGCCAAGCTGACGGCCTCCGAGACGCGTGGCATGAATCTGTTCATGGGTGAGCGGGCCGAGTGCCACCACTGCCACGGCAGCTTCATCTTCAACGACCAGGCGACCTACGTCGGCGCGGCGCCCGCACGGCCGCAGTTCCACAACACGGGGCTCTACAACCTGGGCGGCACCGGGGCCTTCCCGGAAGGCAACCGCGGCGTGTTCGAGGTCACCGGACGGCGGACCGACATGGGCCGCTTCCGGGCGCCGTCGCTGCGCAACGTCGCGCTCACCGCTCCCTACATGCACGATGGCTCGGTCGCGACCCTGCGCGAGGCCGTCGACAACTACGCCGCCGGCGGCCGCGTCATCCACGACGGCCCGCTCGCCGGCGACGGGCGCCGCAATCCGTACAAGGATCCGCTGATCGCCGGGATCGAGCTCAGCGACCGCGATCGCGCCGACCTGGTCGCATTCCTCGAGACGCTCACCGACTGGAGCCTCGTGAAGGATCCGCGTCGGTCGGACCCGTTCAAGCGGGCTCGCTGAGGGGCCGGCCAGGGCGGGCCACCTCCGACGACGAGCGGGCCGACATCGCGGCGATCTCCGCCCGCCGCGGCGGCTGACGCATTCAGCGCGCGGCCGACGCGGCGGTCGTCGTGTAGCCGTCGAGGATGCCCGACCAGCCGTTCTCGCCGCCCACGGCGGCGGCGATCTCGCCGCCGCGCGCCTGGCGCTCGAAGCCGCGGTGCTCGAGGTCGACCCGGGTGCCGCCGTTGGCGGCGCTGAAGCGGACCTCGACCTCGGAGGCCCGGCCCGGATCCGGGTCGTAGGCCCAGTCGCCGTCGAGGTGCCACGCGAGGAGCACGCGGCCGGGCGGCTCCCAGGCCAGCACCCGTCCCCAGTCGCACTCCGACCCGTCCGGGCCGCGTTCGAACCAGCGCCCGCCATCCCGCCGTTCGAGGATCACCATCGCCGGCTTGGTCCCGATCGCGTGGGAGTCCGCCGGCCACCAGCGGGCGATGCCGGCGGTGAACAGGTCGAAGGCCTCGGACGGGGTGAGCGCGACGGTCACCGAGCGGCGGACGGCGCCGACGGCGGCGGGCGAGGTCATGGGCTCTCCTGGGGATCGGGGGTGGCGGATGGCGACGCCGGGCCTGCGGCGGCCGCCGAGGCGAACGCGTCGAGCGCGCTCGCCCAGAGCCCGTCGAGGGCGTCGCGCAGGGCGGCCAGGCCCGCGGGGTCGACGCGGTAGACGCGCCGGGTGCCCTCGCGGGTGTGGACGACGAGGCCCGCACCAGCCAGCACCTTGAGGTGCTGGGACACCGCGGGACGGCTCACCGGAACCCGGGACGCCAGTTCGCCGACGGCCAGTGGGTGCTGCGCGAGCAGGTCGAAGATCCTCCTGCGGGTCGGGTCGCCGAGGGCGTCGAGCTTGGCGTCTTGGTAAGCGAGCACGAACGGTAAGCTACTGGTTACTATGTACGGGCGTCAAGCGATCCGTCTGCCATCCTCCGCAGCCATGGCCGAGCACGTCCTGGTGGTCGACGACGACGCGCCCGTGCGGCGGATGCTCGCGCGGACGCTCGGTGCCGCCGGCTACGACGTCACTGCCGCGGCGGACGGCGGCCAGGCGCTCGCGGCCGCCGAACGGTCGGCGCCGGACGCGGTCGTCCTCGACGTGAGCATGCCTGGCATGGACGGCCTGGCCGTCTGCCGGCGCCTGCGGGCCAACGGCATCGGCGCGCCGATCCTTCTGCTCACCGCGCGGGATGCGGTCGCCGACCGGGTCGCCGGCCTCGACGCCGGGGCTGACGACTACGTCGTCAAGCCGTTCGCCAGTGACGAGCTGCTGGCTCGGCTGCGGGCGCACCTGCGGCGCAGCCACGCGGCGGCCGAGCAGCTCGCCGCGGGGGACCTCGCGCTCGACCTCGCCACCCGCACCGCCCGGCGCGGCGGCGGGGCCGAGATCGAGCTGACCGGCCGCGAGGCGGACCTGCTCGAGCTGTTGCTGCGCAACGCGAGGTCAGTCGTCACCCGCGAGCAGGCGCTCGACCTCGTCTGGGGCGGCGACGCCGCTGCGAATGCCGTCGACCGCTACGTCGCCTACCTGCGCCGCAAGCTCGGCGACCCGCCGCTGATCCACACCGTGCGCGGCGTCGGATTCGTCCTGCGCCCGTGAGCCGGTTTCGGGCCCATCTCACTCGGCTCGCGCGCCCAGATGCGACCGTGGGCGCTTCGCCGGATCGCCACCCGAACCCTCGGAAATCCAGCCAGGATTCCCTTCGGGCTCGGGCGACGCCCGGCTTGGCCCACGGCCCCACCGGGCACACGCCCCGATCGAGATGGGCCCTGAGCCTCCGCGCCCGCCTCGTCGGCGC
>CAZEKK010000270.1:0-4027 GCA_964512905.1 uncultured Solirubrobacteraceae bacterium | reverse complement strand
GCTTCGTGACCAATGCCGACCGGGTCGCCAACCGCGAGGCGCTGCGCCCGCTCCTGGAGGGGCCCCTCGGGACCAGGCCGTGCGCGGCCTGGACCGACCTCCTGGCCGCCGCCGGCGTTCCGGCCGGTCCCGTCAATCCGATTCCGGGCGGCTTCGCCCTCGCCGAGGCGCTCGGACTCGACGCGGTGGACGACACCGGCGGTGTGCGCACGGTGTCGTTCCCGGCCGTCCTGTCGCGGACGCCGGCGGTCACGCGCCACCGGCCGCCGGACCTCGACGAGCACGGCGAGGACGTTCGCGCCTGGCTCGCACGCGGCTGATCGGTCCGGCGAGAGCGGCGCGGAGACGGCGCGGAGACGGCGCGCGCAGGGCGACCGGCGCGCGGAAGCGCGACCGGCGCGCGGAAGCGCGACCGGCGCGCGGCAGACGCCCGACCGGTATGGTCGCCGGGCCGTCGGGCACGCACGCCCGGCGTCCCGTCGCTCTCGAGCCGAGGTCCTCCCGCATGCCTGTTGCCCGCGCCATCGCGTCCGTCGCCGTTGCCGCTTCCGCCCTGGCCGCGGCCCTGCCCGCCGCCGCGCCAGCCGCTCCCACGCCGATCGGCGACGCCGCGCCGACCTCGCTTCCCGGCTCGATCGGCGGCCCGGCCACGGCCCGCCCGATCGCCGAGATCACACGCGCGCCGCAGCACCCGTTCTTCGCCGCCAACCCGAACAGCAACCTCCACAACGACCCGTGGATGACCGATGCCTACACGCGGCCCGGGCCGCTAGGTCGCAACTCGATCGTCCTGTCGAACCAGTTCGGCCCGTCGGTGTGCGGTTCGATCACCTTCGACCGCCGGGGCCGGATCGTGACCGTCTGCCCGTCGGCGACGCAGACGCCGAAGCTGCGGCTCATCGACCCGCGGACGCTGGACGTCCTGGCCACGTACGAGATGCCGTCCGCGCCGCCGCCGCCGGGAACCCCGATCTACCAGAACTTCACCGGCGGCGGCTACTTCTTCCTCGACCGGCAGGACCGCGTCTGGAGCTCAACCGCGACCAGCCACCTGCTCGTGCTGAAGGCCGCCGCCGACTCCCGCAGCTTCGTCAAGCTGCGCGACTACGACCTCACGAAGGTCCTCACCGGAAGCGAGCGGGTGTCGTCGGCCCTGGCCGACTGGAAGGGCCTGATCTGGTTCGTGACCAAGAGCCGCGGCCGCGTTGGGGTGCTGGACCCCGCCACCGGGAGGATCCGCAGCATCGTCCTCAACGAGGAGATCGAGAACTCGTTCGCGGTCGACGCGGCCGGCGTCTACATCGCCAGCGACAAGCGGATGTACCGCTTCGGCCTCAGCCGCGCCGGGACGCCCCGCGTGGTGTGGAAGGCGACATACCGGAACTCCGGCATCTCGAAGCCGGGCCAGGTCAACGCCGGCACGGGCACGACGCCGACGCTGATGGCCAACGGCCTGGTCTCGATTACCGACAACGCCGACCCGATGAACGTCGTGGTCTACCGGCGCGCAGCCGCCCTGCGGCGCGGCCAGAAGCGCCAGGTCTGCGCGACCCCGGTGTTCCGCAAGGGCGCCAGCGCGACCGAGAACTCGCTGCTCTCGGCCGGGCGGGCGCTGATCGTCGAGAACAACTACGGCTACCGCAACCCGCTCACGCCGGAGGGCGCGAACGTGGACGGCGTCGCAGCCGGCTTCGCCCGGGTCGACGTCAACCGCTCGCTGACCGGCTGCCGCGTCGTGTGGACGAACACGCGCGAGACCGGCGCCTCGGTCGTCCCGAAGCTCTCCACCGCCACCGGCCTCGTCTACACGTACACGCGTGACAAGGACCCCAACGGCTCCCAGCCGTGGTACTTCACCGCGCTCGACTTCCGCACGGGCCGCACAGCTTTCAAGCGCCTCGCAGGCACAGGCTTCGGCTTCAACAACAACTACGCCGGCGTCGCCCTCGGCCCTGACGGGAAGACCGCGTACCTTGGCGTGTTCGGCGGGATCGTGGCCCTGCGCGACACAAGCGCAGCGGCCGCCCGCCGCTGACGCCGACCTCGCCGGCACGCCAGCCTCAGGCGACCACGAGGTCGGCCGCGCGATCGAGGTCGACCGCGGCTCGCAGCCCGGCGCCGACCCGCTCCGCCGCCTCGCGCACGCGCGGGTCGCGAAGTGCGGCGTCCGCTGCGGCGCGGATGGTCGCTGCGTCGGCGCGGCGCAGCACGCGCCCCGCGCCGGCGCCGGCGGCCCGCGCCGCCACGACCGGCTGATCGGCCGACTGCGGCCGCAGCAGCATCGGCACGCCGGCGACCAGGGACTCGTGGACGCTGTTGAGGCCGCCGTGGGTCACGAACAGGCGGGCGCGCCGCAGGACCGCGCGCTGATCAACCTGGGGCCGCACCTCGACGCCGATCGGCAGCGGGCCGATCGCGCCCGGATCAGTCCGCCCGATCGACATGAGGACGCGCCGGCCGGGCGCCGCCAGCCCTGCCGCCGCGGCGCGGTAGAAGGCCGGCGCCGCCTCGAACAGCGTGCCGAGCGACACGTAGACAAGCGTCTCCTCCGGCCTCACGTGGCCGAGCGCCGGCTCACCGCCGGGCGCCTGGACCGCCGCGAGCGGGCCGACGTAGTGGACCTCGTCGCGGATCGCCGCCGCGTTGGGCTGGAACTCGCGCGAGGTGAAGACGATCGTCCGGCCGCCGCGACGGTTGGACACGGTGGCGAGAGGGCCGCCGAGCGGCGTGCCGTAGGCGGCTGCGAGGCGGCGCGAGGCCGCGGCGAGCCGGATCGCGGCCGGCAGCCCGCCGATCTCGTCCGCGGCCAGGCCGGCCGCCACCCGCGGCGGCAGCCGGACGCGCCGATGCACGGCAAAGGTGGCGGTCAGGCACACGGAGGGGCGGCCCAGCGCTCGCGCCGCCACGCGGCCCCACGGCGCCATCGAGTCGTGCGCGACGACCGCAGGCTTGATGGAGCCGACCTCGGCGGCGATGCGCGGCATGAGGCGCTCGGTGATCTCGGCAAGCATCAGCGCGACGCCGGCGATCCGGCGTGGCGGATTCGCGTAGTCCGCGCCGAGGTCGCCGTAGTCGCGGGCCTCACAGCCCGCCGCCTCGAGCGCGCCGAGGAACTCCGGCGCCGACCAGGCGACCACGCGCGCGCCGCGACCGGCCAGCGCCGCCAGCAGGGGCAGCGCCGGATTGACGTGCCCGCTGGCGGGCAGCGTCAGGACCGCGATGGCCGGGCCCGCCGGCACACCGGTCAGGCGCAGCCGATCGGCGGCCCGCTCGGCTGCTGGCAGACGCCCTTGATGGAGATGCTCGTCGGCCCGGTGATGGTGTAGGTGGCGCGGTAGTAGAGCGCGCCGGGATTGCGCAGGATGACGGTCACGACGGCGCCCTTGGCCAGCCGCGCACCGGAGAGCGCGGGCCCGAGCGAGAAGGATCCAGCACGGCGGGCGGTGATCACCTTGGCGCGCCCGCGCAGCTGGGGCGGGCAGCCCTTGGCCCGGCCGCCGGCGCAGCTCACGCGCGCGGATGTGCCCCGCACGGCGTTGACGACCTCGAACTTGAGGACGACGCGCTTCGAGATCGAGTCGTAGCTGTCGTCCACGCGCGCACCGGTCGGCGGGAAGCAGCGACGCGGAGGGCAGTTGCCGCCGGCGGCCTGGGCGGGAGCCGCGGCGCCGGCGGCGACCACGGCGGCGAGGGTCAGCGAAACGGCGCAGCGGCGGAAGGGCGGCATGGCGACTCCTGGGGTCGTGACGACCAGCGAGCGCGCCTGCCCGCCCGCGGGACGCCTGGGCTTCGTGCTGGCGGGACTATGCCACGTGCCCGGCGCGGCACGCTCCGCTTCTCGCAGGCAGCCCACTAGCTCGCAAAGGCGGACGTCGCCGCCGCGGCACCGGCGCCGGCCCGGTCCGAGGACCGGAAACGCTCGGACGGCGGCGCCGCCGTCACCCGTAGGGGTCCTTCGGCGCGCGATCGTCCGAGAGGGTGGCCTGTGTGCGCTCCACGATCTGCTCGATCGCGTCGGCGAGGTGCA
>CAZEKK010000269.1:0-4052 GCA_964512905.1 uncultured Solirubrobacteraceae bacterium | reverse complement strand
CGGAGAGCGGGTCGTCGGGATCGATCCGGGCAGCGTAGGCGGCGAGCATGGGGCGCAGTGTGACGGAGGGGGGCGAGATGGGGCCGCGTCGAGACTCTCTGGTGTTGATGGTCGTCCCCCTGCTCGCGGCAATCCAGCCGATCGCCGCAATCCAGCACGGCGTCGTGGCGCGGCGCCAGCTCACGGCCGAAGGCTTGACCCGCGCTCAGATTCGCCACGGCGTGGCAAGCGGGCGCCTTTACTCGGTTTGCACCGATGTCTTCGCTGTTGGTCGCCGGGAGCTGACCGTCCGTGGGTGCTGGATGGCCGCGGTGCTCGCATGTGGGGACGGCGCGGCCCTCAGCCACCTGAGTGCGGCGGAGCTCTGGGAGCTTCGATCGGCGCGCGGCGGACCCGTCTACGTCTCCGTCCCCTACCCAGCCGACCCGCGACGCGCCGGGGTGACCGTCCACCGGCGCCGCGACCTGGAGAGGCACGTCGTGACGCGCGACGGCATCCCCGTGACCGATCCGGCGCTGACGCTCGTCGACCTTGCGGCTCAGCTTCCGGCAGCCGCATTGGAGGCGGCAATCAAGGAAGCCGACGTGCGTGACCTCGTCGATCCAGAGGAGTTGCGCCGCCGACTGGCGGCGCACCGCCACCGTGCTGGAACTGCGCGACTTCGGGCCCTGCTCGAGCGCCGAACGTTCCGGCTGACCGACTCCGCGCTCGAGCGCCGCTTCCTCGGCCTCTGCCGCCACGCGAGCCTGCCGCTTCCTGAGACGGGGTGGGAGATCGGGCGGATGCCGGTCGACTTCTTCTGGCCCAGCCTCGGCCTCGTCGTCGAGACGGACGGCCTGCGGTACCACCGCACGCCCACCCAGCAGACCCGCGACCGCCTGCGCGATCAGCACCACACCGCAGCCGGCCTCACGCCGCTGCGCTTCACGCACGAGCAGATCGAGTTCCGGCCCGCCCAGGTCGCCGCAACCCTCGCGGCAGTCATGCGCCGGCTTCCTCACCGTGACCATCGATTGAGTGATGGTGGTCACCCGAGCGGCCAGATTCACTCAACAGAGTGGACGGTGTGCCGACGCCGGAACCGTTGAGTGTTCCTGGCTGCCAGAGTGGCCAGATCCACTCAATCGACGGCGGCCCGATGCCACCGCCCGGTCCGGTGCGCGGGCGGGCGCCCGCCCGACCGCCGCCCGCATGCGGCCCCGCCTACGGATGCCGCAGCTTCACCGACCCGGCGAGCGGCTCGTCCTGGACGAGCGCCGCCGCCTCGGCGGCCTCGGCGCGCAGGCCGGGGGCCTCGCCCGCGGCGATGAGGCGCTTGAGCTCGGTCCGCATCGCGGGATCCCAGTACTTCTGGAAGTGGTCGGCGATCCCCTCGACGCAGCGGTCGTGCGGCCAGGGCTTGAAGAAGTCGGCGATCTGGTTGGCCATCATCACGATCGTCGCGGCGGCCATGATCGGCGCCTCCCCCGCGCCGCCACGAGCGCCCGCGGCACCGGCACCCGAGGCCCCCGACCCGCTGGCACCCGCAGCGCCCGACGCACCGGCACCCGCAGCCCCCGACCCGCTGGCACCCGCAGCGCCCGACGCACCGGCACCCGAGGCCCCCGACCCGCCGGCACCCGCCGCCCCGGCCTCCCCAGCCGAGCCGTTGACGCCAGGCCCGCCCGTCACGCCGAGGACCCCACGCCCGCCGGCGCCCGCTCGGCGGCCGCGTCCGACGGCGCCGCCGCCACCCGCTGCACCTCGACCGCCGTCGTCTTGTACTCCGGGCAGTTCGTCGCCCAGTCGGACAGGTTGCTCGTGATCGCGTTCGCCTGGGACTCGGCGAAGTGGAACGTCGTGTAGACGAGTCCGGGCCGCACGCGGTCGGAGATGATCGCCCGCAGCTCCGTCTCGCCGTAGCGAGACGCGACCGACACCATGTCCCCGGTCTCGATGCCCCGGGTCGCGGCATCGGAGGCGTCGATCTCGAGCAGGTCCTCCGAGTACCAGACCGTGTTCGGCGTCCGGGACGTCTGGCTGCCGACGTTGTACTGCGTGAGGATCCGGCCGGTGGTGAGGATCAGCGGGAACTGGTCGTCGGGCTGCTCGGGCGTCGGCACGTACTCGGTGAGCATGAAGAAGCCCCGCCCGCGCGGGAACTGCTGGACGTGCAGGACCTCGGTGCCCTCGGGCGCGTCGGCGTTGCACGGCCACTGGACCGAGCCCACGCGGTCGATGAGGTCGAACGACACGCCCGAGTACGCCGGCGTGGTCCGCGCGATCTCCTCCATGATCTGCGACGGGTGGTCGTAGTGCTCCGCGTAGCCCATCGCGCACGACAGCGCGACCGTGACTTCCCAGTCGGCCTTGCCGCCCGGCGGCTCGATCACCTTGCGCACGCGCGAGATCCGCCGTTCGGCGCTCGTGAACGTCCCGTCCTTCTCCAGCGAGGTCGAGCCCGGCAGGAAGACGTGCGCGTACTTCGAGGTCTCGTTGAGGAAGATGTCCTGCAGGACGACGCACTCCATGTTCTCGAAGGCCGCCACGACGTGGCTGGTGTTCGGGTCGGACTGGACCGGGTCCTCGCCCTGGATGTAGATGCCCTTGAACGTCCCGGCGACGGCGGCGTCGAGCATGTTCGGCAGGCGCAGCCCCGGCTCCTTGTCGAGTTCCATGCCCCATTCCGCCACGAAGGTCGCGCGCGTCTCCTCGTCGGCGACGAACCGGTAGCCCGGGAAGAAGTGCGGCCACGAGCCCAGGCACGACCCGCCCTGCACGTTGCCCTGCCCGCGCAGCGGGTTGGTCCCGACGCCCTCGCGCCCGAACATCCCGCACGCGAGCGCCAAGTTGCCGAGGCACATCACGCCGGTCGAGCCCTGCGAGTGCTCGGTCACACCCAGGCCGTAGTAGATCGCGCTGTTGGGCCCGAGCGCGTACGTGCGCGCCGCGCCGCGGATGTCCTGCGGTTCCAGGCCGGCCAGCGGCCCGACCGCCTCGGGGGCATAGCGGTCGGAGGCCACCAGGTCGCACCACTCCTCGAACGGCTGCCACTCGCAGCGGGCGCGGACGAAGTCCTCGTCGTAGAGGCGCTCGCGGACGATGACGTGGGCCATCGAGTTCAGGACGGCGACGTTCGTGCCCGGCTGCAGGGCGAGGTGGTAGGCCGCTTCGACGTGCGGCGAGCGCACGGTCTCGGTCGTCCGCGGATCGATCACGATCAGCTTGGCCCCCTCGCGCACGCGGCGCTTGACCATCGAGCCGAAGACCGGGTGGCCCTCGGTCGGATTCGCGCCCACGACCATGATCACGTCGGCGTGCCCGATCGAGTCGAAGTGCTGGCTGGCGGCGCCCGCGCCGACCGTCGCGCTGAGGCCGAACTGCGTCGGCGAGTGGCAGATGCGCGAGCAGTTGTCGATGTTGTTGTTGCGCAACGCCGTCCGCGCGAACTTCTGCATGAGGTAGATCTCCTCGTTGGTGCAGCGCGAGGAGGAGACGGCGCCGACGGTCCCGCGGCCGTGCTCGGCCTGGATGCGGTGGAACTCCGACGCGGCGCGGGCCAGCGCGGTGTCCCAGTCGACGACCTGCCACTCGTCGTGGATCGAGTCGCGCACCATCGGGGTGGTGACGCGGTCGGGGTGGAAGGCGTAGTCGTAGGCGAAGCGCCCCTTGACGCAGGCGTGGCCGTGGTTGGCCTTGCCCTCGCGCCACGGGACCATCCGCAGGATCCGTCCGTCCTTCATGTCGACCTTGAAGCCGCACCCGACGCCGCAGTAGGCGCACGTCGTGTCGACGCTGCGATCAGGCTTGACGGGATTCGGCACGGTACCCCTCCGGATAGAGGCTCTTCTCGACCAGGGCCTGCGAGGGGCAGGCCATGACGCAGGCGCCGCAGCTCACGCACTCGGAGTCCAGGAACGGCTCGGCCTGCGACGCGGCGACGGTGGAGCCGAAGCCCCGGCCGTCGATCGTCAGCGCGAAGGTGCCCTGGATCTCCTCGCAGGCGCGGATGCAGCGGTGGCAGACGATGCACTTGGCGGGATCGAACAGGAAGTAGGGATTGGACTCGTCGA
>CAZEKK010000268.1:0-4053 GCA_964512905.1 uncultured Solirubrobacteraceae bacterium | reverse complement strand
GATCGCCTCGGTGGCGTTGCGCGTGAGGATCGTTCCGTCGACCGAGGCGCCGGTGAACGCCGCGATGCGGGCGCGGGCGCCTTCGAAGTCCTCCGTGGCCTCCTCGGCGAGCGTGTAGACCCCGCGGTGGACGTTGGCGTTGTGTTCGCGGTAGAAGGCGTCCATCGCGTCGATCACCGCCGACGGCTTCTGGGCGGTGGCCGCGGAGTCGAGGTAGACGATCGGTCGCCCGTGGATCTCGCGCGCGAGCAGCGGGAAGTCGGCGCGGACGTCGAGGGCTGGGCGCGTGGCGGCTTCCATGGTCGAATACCTACTGCGCCGCTAGGGTATCAGCGGCCGCGCGCCGCCCGCGCGCGCGTCAGGGCTCGACGAGGCCGCGGCGGATGGCGTAGCGGACGAGTTCGACGCGGTCGCGCATCCCGAGCTTGCGCAGCAGGTTGCCGCGGTGGGACTCGACGGTCTTCTCCGAGACCGAGAGCACGTCGGCGATCTGGCGGTTCGTGTGGGCCTCGGCGATGAGCTTGAGGACCTCCTGCTCGCGCGGCGTGAGGGGCTCGCTGGGGCCGGTGCTGGGATCCTCCATCCACGCGCGGATGATCGACCGCTCGGCCGCGTTGGTGAGGAACGCGTCGCCGCGGCCGACCGCGCGGGCGGCAGCGACGAGATCCTGGTCGGCCTCGCGCTTGAGCACGTAGCCCGAGGCGCCGGCGTGCAGCGCCTCGAACAGGTAGCGCTCGTCGTCGTGCATCGAAAGGATCAGGACCGTCGTGTCGGGGGCGTAGGACTTGATCTCCCGCGTCGCTTGCAGGCCGGTCATCCGCGGCATCCCCACGTCGAGGACGGCGAGATCCGGCCGCTCGGCGATCGCCTGCTGCACCGCCTCGACGCCGTCCTGCGCCTCGGCGACCACCTCCATGTCGGGCTGGCGATCGAGGAGGAGGCGCAGCCCGCTGCGCACGATGCCGTGATCGTCGGCGATCAGGACTCTCATGCCGCAGGGTCCATCGTCAGGGTGACGGTGGTCCCTGAGCCGCGCTCGCTGTGGATCGACAGACGGCCGCCGGCGAGCAGCGCCCGCTCGCGCATCCCGGACAGGCCAAGCCCGCCGTTGCGGCGCAGCGGCAGGCCGACACCGTCGTCGCGCACCTGCAGGACCGTGCGACCTACGAAGGAGAGCTCGACGTCGACGCGCGCCGCCCGCGAGTGCTGGGCCACGTTGGAGAGGCTCTCCTGGGTGACGCGGTAGATCACGAGCTGCTGCTCGGCCGTCAGGATCGGGATCGCCCCGCGCCGCTTGAAGTCGGCTCCGATTCCGGTCCGCTCGCCGAAGTCGCGCACCTGGGTCCGCAGTGCGGGGAGCAGGCCGTGGTCGTCGAGCGCCGTCGGCCGCAGCTCGCGCGCCAGGCGCAGCAGCTCCTCCATCGCCTGCTGGGCGATCCGGCGGGTCTCGGCCAGCTCGTCCCGCAGTTCCTGCGGGGCGCTCTGCTCGGAGGCCTCGAGGCGCAGCAGGATCGCGGTCAGGGCCTGGTTGACCTCGTCGTGGAGATCCTGGGCGATGCGGCGGCGCTCCTGCTCCTGGGCGCGCAGGACCGCCCGTGCGCCCTGCTGGCGCTCGGACTCGAGGCGCTCGAGCATCCGGTTGAACGCCGCGGTGAGCCGGGCGACGTCGCGGCTGGCCCCCCGGCCCGGCTCGGCGCGGACGCCGGGGGCGGCGAGGTCGACCTGCTCCATCGTGGCGACGAGGTGGTCGAGCGGGCGCAGGCGCCGTCGCAGCAGCAGCGCGTTCGCGAGCAGCGAGGCCAGGATGGCCAGGCCGAGGACCAGGAACTCGCGACCGCCCCGGCTCGGGCTGAGCTTCAGGTCGACGGCGATCGTGGCGACGAGCACCGTGCCGGCGATCAGCAGGGCGTTGACGGCGAGGATCTGGACGAGCAGTGAGTGGCGACGCACGGTGGGCGGAGCGTGGCGGACTGGACGCCTCGAGGGAATTGGGGTCCGGACCCGATATCGCCCGCGACGGTCCCGGGCGATACTTCCGGTGCGCACAACTCCCATGAACGTCCGCCTGGAGGCGGTCGCGGAGCTTGTGACGCAGCAATTGGGCCTGGACTTTGGGGCGCCCCCGGGAGCGGGCGCCCCAAGCCTTTCCCGGCCGCTATACTTCCTGAAGTCAGAAACCCGACTGCCATTCAGGAGTTTCTATGAGCCCCTCCGGCGCGGAGGTCATCAAGCGGATCAAGGCCCAGATCGACGAGGTCGATCCGGCTGTCGTCCACGAGCAGCTCGGCAACGGCGCCGTCGTGATCGACGTCCGCGAGACCGAGGAGTTCGAGGCCGGCCACCTGCCCGGCGCCCTGCACGTGCCCCGCGGGCATCTCGAGCAGCGCATCGAGGGCGCCGCACCGGATCGAAACAGCCACGTGATCCTCTACTGCGCGGCGGGCAACCGCTCTGCCCTGGCCGCCCACACGATGACCGAGCTGCTCGGGTACGCGAACGTCGAGTCGATGATCGGCGGCATCACGCTGTGGAAGGACCGCGGCTACGAGGTCGAGGTGCCGCGCGCGCTCACCCGCGAGCAGCGCGACCGCTACTCCCGCCACCTGCTGCTTCCGGAGGTCGGCGCCGACGGCCAGCAGAAGCTCCTCGACGCCAAGGTCCTCCTCCTCGGCGCCGGCGGGCTCGGATCTCCGGCGGCCCTCTACCTCGCGGCGGCCGGGGTCGGGACGCTGGGCATCGTCGACAACGACGTCGTCGACGTCTCCAACCTCCAGCGCCAGGTCATCCACACGACCGAGCGCGTCGGCATGCCGAAGGTCGACTCTGCCGCCGAGACGATCGCGGCGCTCAACCCCGACGTCCACGTCGTCAGGCACCAGGCGCGGCTCGACGCGTCGAACATCATGGAGATCGTGCCCGGGTACGACATCGTCGTCGACGGCCTGGACAACTTCCCGACGCGCTACCTCCTCAACGACGCCTCAGTGCGCCTCCAGATCCCGGTCGTCTCGGCTTCGATCCTGGGCTTCGACGGCCAGCTCTCGGTCTTCAAGCCCTACGAGGGCCCGTGCTACCGCTGCCTCTACCCCGAGCCCCCGCCGGCGGAGCTGGCGCCGTCGTGCGGCGCCAACGGCGTGCTCGGCGTCCTGCCGGGCACCATGGGGCTCCTGCAGGCCACCGAGGTCGTCAAGCTGATCCTCGGCGAAGGCGAGCCGCTCATCGGGCGCCTGCTGCTCTACGAAGCGCTGGGGGCGACGTTCACCGAGCTCAAGGTCCGGCGCGACCCCGACTGCCCGATCTGCTCCCGGCCGCCCGACGCGATCGCCGACGAGGAGATGGGCGTCTTTCCCGACTACGAGGCGTTCTGCGCCGCGGCTGGCTAGTCTCGCCCCCCATGGCCACCATCCGCATTCCGCCCGTGCTGCGCAACTCCGTCGGCGGCGAGAAGGAGATCTCCGCCGACGGTGACAGCGTCGGCGAGGTCCTGCGCGCGCTCGCGACCGCCCATCCAGCCACCGAGTCCCAGCTCTTCTCCGACGACGGCGAGCTCAACCGCTACGTCAACGTCTACCTCAACGACGAGGACGTGCGCGTGCTGGACGGCCTCGACACCGCCGTGGGACCGGACGACAGCCTCGTCATCCTGCCCGCGATGGCCGGTGGCTGAGACGGCCCTTCAGGGGCCGCCCAGAAATCCCTGGCCGGCCCGGACGGGGCCGCTACACTTTCGAAAGTCATGACCGAGCACCTGCTCGAGAACAAGCCCTGCGGGGGGCGCTACGGGGACATCGTCCAGTCGATCGGCAACACGCCGCTGATCGAGCTCAAGCGGCTGTCGCCCACGCCGGGCGTCCGCATCTGGGCCAAGCTCGAATCTCGCAACCCCACCGGCTCGGTCAAGGACCGCGTCGCCCGGGCCCTCATCGAGGACGCCGAGGAGAAGGGGGCGATCCGCCCCGGCCAGACGATCCTCGAGCCAACGTCCGGCAACACCGGGATCTCGCTGGCGATGATCTGCCGGCGCAAGGGCTATCGCCTCAGGGTCGTCATGCC
>CAZEKK010000267.1:0-4068 GCA_964512905.1 uncultured Solirubrobacteraceae bacterium | reverse complement strand
GTCCATCCGCGGTTCGGCGCGGATCACGGCCATCGCCTCGTCGACGGCCATCGCGCCCGGGATGAGCCCGCCGCGCATCGCGCCGGCGTCGCGGTTGTGGCGCACGAGCGCCCGGGTGTCGACGCCGCTGATCGCCGGGATGCCGCAGTCGGCCAGCCAGTCCAGCCACCCGCCCTCGGCGCCCGGCGCGTCCTCGCGGTTGACGGCGTCGCGCATGATCGCGGCGCGGGCATGGATGCGGTCGGACTCCATCGCCTCGGCGCTGACGCCGTAGTTGCCGACGTGCGGCACGGTGAACGTGATGAGCTGGCCCGCGAAGGACGGGTCGGTGACGGCCTCCTGGTAGCCGGACATCGACGTGGTGAAGACGACCTCGCCGACCGCGTGGCCCGGCGCGCCGCAGGCCTCCCCGTCGAAGCGCTCGCCGTCCTCGAGCAGGACGTAGGCGCTCACAGCACCAGCCCCTGGATCGCCTTGAACTCGGGCGTGCCGGCCTCGCCGAGCAGTTCGAAGAGCGCCGTCTCGGTCGACGTCAGCACCGCGCCGGCCGCGGCCATCTTCGCCAGGCCGATCTCGCGGTCCGCCGGGGAGCGCGACGCGACGGCGTCGGCAGCGACGTGCGCCTCCACGCCGCGGTCGAGCAGATCGTGAACGGTCTGGCTGACGCAGACGTGGGCCTCGATGCCGCAGACGAGCGCCTGCGTGCGGCTGCCGATTCCGAACCCCTCGGCGCGGCAGGCCGAGAACGCGGTCTTCTCGAGCGGACGCGGCCCCTCGAGGTGGTCGAGGACTTCGGGCACGGTGCGCCCCAAGCCGCGGGGGTACTGCTCGGTCACCACGACCGGCAGCCCGAGGATCTGGGCGCCGCGCAGGAGGATCGCCGTCCGCGCCGCCGCGGCGTCGAAGCCCGCGACGGCGGGCCGGAAGGCCTCCTGCACGTCGACGACGAGCAGCGCCGCCGCCCGGCGGTCCAGCACGCGCTTCATGCCGGCGCGGGGGCGGGCGCAGCGGCCCGGTGGACGACGGTGCCGGCCGCGACGGTCAGCAGGACGACCCCGGTCAGGGTCTCCCCCGCGAAGGCGCTGTTCTCCGAGCGGCTCACGTAGCCGGCGCTGCCGACGTGCCACGTGGCGTCGAGGTTCAGCAGCGTGAGGTTCGCCGGCGCGCCGGTGGCGATCCGGGGCGCCGGCAGCCCGACCGCGGGGGCGCCGGCGGTCAGGCGCTCGACCAGCGTGCCGAGCGCGAGGCGGCCCGGCAGGACGAGGCCCGAGTAGACCGCCGCGAACGCCGTCTCCAGGCCGGTCGTCCCCATCGCCGCCTCCTCGAACGGCACTTCCTTCTCGTGACGGGCGTGCGGCGCGTGGTCGGTGGCGATGCAGTCGAGCGTCCCGTCGAGCAGGCCGGCGATGACCGCCTGGCGGTCGGCCTCGGGGCGCAGCGGCGGGTTCATCTTGAACCGGGTGTCCAGTGTGTCGGCGATGGCCTCGTCGGCGAGGAGCAGGTGGTGCGGCGAGGCCTCCGCCGTGACCTGGACGCCGTCGGCCTTGGCGCGCCCGACCGCCTCGACCGCCGCGGCGCAGCTGACGTGCTGGACGTGGATGCGCCCGCCCTCGTAGGCGGCGATGGCCGCGTCCCGGGCGATCATCGTGGACTCGGCGAGCGTCGGGATCCCGGCCAGGCCGAGGCGCGCCGATACCTCGCCCTCGTTCATCACCCCGTCGCCGGAGAGCGTCGGATCCTCCTCGTGCAGCGCGATCACGCCGCCGACGAGGCGCTGGTACTGCAGCGCCCGGCGCAGGATCCCCGCGCTGGCGACCGGGCGGCCGTCGTCGGTGAAGCCCAGCGCCCCGCATTCCCGCAGTTCGGCCATCTCGGTCAGCTCGCGGCCCTCGAGGCCGCGGGTCACGGCGGCGAGGAACCCGGTCGGCACGACCGCGCTCTGGCGGGCGTCGTCGATCAGGGCGCGCAACGTCGGCGGCGCGTCAACGACCGGCGCGGTGTTCGGCATCGCCACGACTGCGCCGAAGCCGCCAGCCGCTGCCGCGCGTGTCCCGCTCTCGAGATCCTCCTTGTGCTCCTGGCCGGGCGTGCGCAGGTGCACGTGCGGGTCGACGAAGGCGGGAACGAGATGGCGGCCGGCCGCGTCGACGATCTCTGCGTCAGCGGGCGCCGCCGCCGCCCCAACGGGCGCGAACTCGGCGATCACGCCGTTGCGCACGACGACGTCGCGGGCCTCGTCGATCCCCTCCCGAGGGTCGACGACGTGCGCGCCCCGGATGACGAGGCTCGCCGGCGCCCCGCCGCGGAAGGCGAGGTCGGTCATGCCGGCGCGACCTCCGGAGCAGCGGGCGCGGCGGCGCTCTCGGGCGCCTCGGCGCGGGCCGAGCCGGCGAGCAGTTCGTAGAGCACCGCCATCCGCACGACGACGCCGGCCTCGACCTGCTCGGTGATGATCGCCTGGGGCGAGTCGATCACCTCCGCCGACAGCTCGACCCCGCGGTTGACCGGGCCGGGATGCATCAGCACCTGGTCGGGCCCGAGCCGGGCGGCGTTGACCTGGTAGCAGCGGGCGTACTCGCGCAGGGACGGGACGTAGTTCTCGACCATGCGCTCGCGCTGCATGCGCAGGGCGTAGACGACGTCGGCCTCCCCCAGGCGGTCAAGCGTGGTCGCAACCTCGCAGCCCAGCGCCTCGATGCCGCGCGGGATCAGCGTCGGCGGCCCGCAGAGCGTGACCGACGCCCCCATCCGCTGGAAGGCGAGGATGTTCGAGCGCGCGACCCGGCTGTGCAGCACGTCGCCGACGATCCAGATGTTCGCGCCGTCGAGGGCCCCGATCCGCCGCCGCAGCGCGAAGGTGTCGAGCAGCGCCTGGGTGGGGTGCTCGTGCTTGCCGTCGCCGGCGTTGACGACGGCGGCGTCGGTCCACTGGGCCACGAGCCTGGCAGAGCCGACGTGCGGGTGGCGCACCACGATCGCGTCGGGCCGGTAGGCGGACAGCGTGGCGACCGTGTCCTTCAGCGACTCGCCCTTCTCCACCGAGGATCCGCGCGCGGCGAAGTTCACGACCTCCGCGGAGAGGGTCTTCGCGGCCAGTTCGAAGGACGAGCGCGTCCGGGTCGAGGCCTCGAAGAAGAGGTTGAGCACGCGGCGGCCGCGCAGCGCCGGCACCTTCTTGATCTCGCGGCCCGACACCTCGGTGAAGGAGGCGGCGCGGTCGAGGATCCGCTCGATCTGGCTGCGCGACAGGTCCTCGATCGAGAGCAGGTGCTTCACGACGGTCCTCCCCTGGTCGTGGCGCGGGCGGGCCCGGCGCCGTCGGCGCCCGCGCCGGAGGCGGCCGGGCTGATCGTCACCTCGTCGATGCCGTCGAGCTCCTCGACCCGGACGTTGACACGCTCGCTGCGGGCGGTCGGGAGGTTCTTGCCCACGTAGTCGGGTCGGATGGGCAGCTCGCGGTGGCCGCGGTCGGCCAGCACGGCGAGCTGGACGCGGTCCGGCCGCCCGTAGTCGAAGAGCGCCTCGAGGGCGGCGCGGATGGTGCGCCCGGTGAAGAGCACGTCGTCGACGATCACCACGGTCCGGCCGGCCAGCGGGAACTCGAGGTGCGACGCGTGGACGACCGGGCTGACCGGATGGGTGGCGACGTCGTCGCGGTAGAAGCTGATGTCCAGGTCGCCGAGCGGAACGCCCGCTGGGACGAGGTCGCCGACCAGCCGGTGGACCCGGGCAGCCAGCACGGCGCCACGGCGGTGGATGCCGACGATGGCGAGCTCGCGGTCCGCGTTGCGCTCCACCATCTCGTGGGCGATCCGCACCAGGGTGCGGCGCATGTCGTCGCGGTCGAGGACGACCGTCTCGGGTTCCAAGCGTGATCCTTCCTGGCCTCGCGGGACCGGGTTAAAGGAGCCGACGAACCGACCTTAGCAGCGCGACCGGTCGCGCCCCGCCCGGCGCCGGCTCGCGTCCGCACGTTGCGGACGCGAGCCGGGTCGCGGCCCGACCCGCGCGGTCAGCCGACCGGAACGGCGGCCGCCGGCTCCGCCACACCCCAAGCGCGACGCGACA